>JAMFST010000464.1 GCA_026225435.1 Labilithrix luteola | reverse complement strand
GCCGACGAGCCCGCCCCCCTCGCAGCTCGCCTTGTCACCGGGGACGGCGGGGCCGAAGCCGAGGCTCCCGGTCTGCGTCTTGCCGTGTTGCCAGCCGCACGCTTCGCCGTCGGCCCCGCTGCCGCCGTGCCGCCCGCCGGTGCGCGACACCTTCACGTCCGGCCCGAAGAGCGTCACCAGGTCGGAGAGCAGGTGCACCGGGTGCGGGTTCTCGCGCAGGCGCACGGTGACCTTGCCGGAGCTGCGCTCGCTCACGACCTTCCAGTCGGCGGTCTCCGGCCGGCTGGCGCCGCGGATCGACACCTCGTAGGCGCGGGGAAAGCGGCTGACGTCGGGGAAGGCGGCGCGCTCGAGGGTGATGACGTCGTTGCCGAGCGTCTCGCGGCCGACCGGATCGTTCCAGGCGGGGGCGAAGAGGACGAGGTCGTCGGCCTTCAGGTCCTGGGTGATGATCGTCTTGGCGCCAGCGTAATCGCTCACCGGCACGACCGAGCCCATCTGTCCCATGTGGAGCAGCAGCTCGACGAGGCCGACCAGCGGCACGGCCACGAAGGCGAAGACGCGGATGCCTGTGCGGGCGCTGAGGGCCTCCTCGTTCTTGCTGCGGTTTCCGCTCACGGCGCGCGGAGCTTACCCGACAGGGGCCTGCATGCGACGACAAGTTGGCCGACCGGGCCCGGCTTGGGTCCTATGGCCCCTGATGCGGCTCTCGATCGTCCCTTTCGCTCCTCTTCTCGCGACGTTCCTCTTCGTGGGCGGCGGGTGCGCGCGGGATCCCGCCCCTCCGCTGCTCGACGTCACGGAGATCACCCCGCACGAGGTGGAGCGCGGCGAGCGGCTGGAGATCCGCGGGCGCGGGTTCGGCGAGGGGCTGCCGGCGCACCTCACGTTCCGCGGCGTCCTGCACCGTCCCGGGGAGGAGCCGGAGCTGGCGACCCTGGAGACGAGCGGCACGGCGACGAGTGAAGAAGCGGTGGAGCTGGGGATCGACGAGAAGGTCGAGGCGCTCTTCTGCCGCGACGGCGATCGCCTCGAGCACACCACCTTCACCGGCGATCTCGAGGTGGCCTTCGCGCCGGCGATGGTCGGTGCTCCGCCGGTGAGCGCTGTCCTGCACGGCGTGCGGCTGGACCTGGCGCCGCCGATCCGCGAGCGGCTGCGCGACGAGTCGCTGGCCATCGAGGGGCAGCGGGTGCTGGCGGATCTGGGCATCATCGTCGACACCGAGCCGGTCGCCGCGGGTGGCTTCGCCGTCCGTCAGGTGACCCCGGGCTCGGTCGCGGCCAAGGCGCTGATCGTCCCGGGCGACACGCTCGAGACGATGGACGAGGTGTCGCTCGACTCGCTCGCCGACGCGCGCCCGGGTGGCGGCGCCGACGTGGTGATCGGGGTTCGCTCGGTGAACGACGCGCAGTCCACGAGGTCGACCACCCGGGCGGTCACCATGCCGCTCGGTGCCCTCGGATCGACCGCGCCGCGGGCGGTGACGACGACCGCGTTGATCCTCGGCCTCGCGCTGGCGCTCCTGGTGCTCTTCCTCGCGCCGCGCATCGCGCTCCTCGACTGGCTGGAGCTGCGCCTCGCCGAGCGCCTGCAGAGCGCGCGCCTCCGCGGTCGGTCCTTCATGACCGCGCACGAGCGGCCCGACTTCCTGCTCTTCGCCATGCTCGCCTCGGTGGCGGTGCTGGTGCTCCCCTTCGCCGACTCGCTCGGGCTCGATCTCGACGTCGGCCTCCTCTTCGTCCTGGCGGTGACCGCGCGCATCGTGGCCGCGCTGCTGTCGCGCACCGGCTTCCGCAAGCGATCGCTGGCCGCGCTCGAGACCTTCGTCGAGCAGCTGCCGGCGGCGCTCTCGCTCGGCTGCGTCGTGCTGCTCACCGGCTCGCTGCGGCTGCGCGAGATCGTCCGCCAGCAAGGCGGCGCTCCGTGGGACTGGTCGGTGTTCCGCACGCCGGCGGCGCTGTTCCTGGTGGCCGCCTTCCTCGCCTCGGCGACGGCGGCCGGCTCGGCGATGCTCGGCGCCACGCCGCTCCCCGAGGCGGAGATCGAGCGTCGTCGCGCCTCGCGTGAGCCGCGTGCCCGCGCGCAGGTCGAGCCGCCGGTCGCGCCGGTGCACCTGTTCGTGCTGTCGGTCCTGGCCGCGGCGCTCTTCTTCGGCGGCTGGCGCGTCCCCGGCGCGAGCGAGCACGCCGACACCGTCGGCCTCGTGCGGCTCCTCGGTGCGGCGATCTTCGTCGCCAAGACCTGGGCCGTGTACGGAGCGGCGCGCCTCGTCCAGGCGCTCCTTCCGCGCCTGTCGTTCGCCCAGCGGATGGCCATCGCCTTCGGTGCGCTGGTCCCCTGGTCGCTGCTCGCCTTCGCTGGCTCCGCGGCCTGGGCGCTGTCGGCGCCGAGCCACGCCGTCGAGCGCGTGGTCGGCACCCTCAGCTTCGTCGTCGTCGGTGTGGTGGTGATCGCCTCGGGCCGCCGGATCTTCGTCGCCGCCGCCCGCGACCGTGCGGTCGGCGCGGGGCCGGCGACCGGGCACCTCGACCCGTTCAGCTGATCGCGGCGCTCAGTTCTTGAACGCGTAGGTCAGGTTGTAGGCCACGCACATCTGGGCCGAGGCGCTCATGGTGACGCTCATGACGACCTGCGAGGAGTCGTCGTCGCCCGTGCGGCCGTAGTCCGTGATCTGGGCCGTGGAGCCGCCGTTCGTGCAGCAGCCGATGTAGCCGGGCACGCCGGGGAACGGGGTGAGGGTGCCGGCCTTGCACGAGGGGCTCGGGATCACGTAGCCGCCCGTCTCCTTGGCCCAGACGCAGGCCTGCATCGGCACCTTTGCGTCGACCGACACGTAGGGATCGGCGGCGGTGGTGAAGTTGAGCGCGTCGTTCCCGAGGTACGTGTACCAGTCCTGATCTTC
>JAMFST010000463.1 GCA_026225435.1 Labilithrix luteola | reverse complement strand
TGACCGGGATCGAGCACCACCTTGCTGACGACGCGCGGGCCCTCGGCGTGGGCGGTGTCGCGGGCGACGTCGACGACCACGCGATAGGGCTCGAGGAGATGGAACACGCGGCGTGACGCGGGCGCGGCCAGATCGAGGACGGTGCGCGCGCCGGTGGCGGTGGCCACGGTACGCACGCGGCTGACGATGCCGGCGAGCGACGTGTCCGGCGGCGCCTCGCTCGCTCCGGCGGCGGCGAAGTCGATGGTGATCTCGGCGGGGGCACCGGCATCGGCGGCGTGGTCGAGCACCTCGAGGGGCGCCGGGCCGTCGAGGACGAAGACCACGCGGGTGGCGTCCGGACCGGGCCAGGCCTCCATGCGGACGATCTGCGTGGTGGGGACGGTGGCGAGCGCGCTGGCGGACGAGGCCTTCGACTCGCCCAGGTCCTCGCGATCGAGCGCCTCGAGCTCACGCGGCGGCGGGCGAATGCCGGCCAGCCGGTGCAGCTCGCGATCGAGGCTGGTGGTGCACTCGCTGGTCCCGCTGACGCGCCGGCGCGCTCGATACAGCTCGCGGTACGTGACGTGCGCGTCGTGCGCGACCTCGCCGGAGAGCAGCGCCGCTCGCTCGAGCGCCGGACAGGCGGCCGCGAGCGAGGCGTCGTGATCCGCCTTGCCGTACAGAAGGAGCGCCTCACGCTGATCCTGGTCGATCCCCTCGACGCGGTAGATGCGCTCCTCCAGCTGACCGGCGAGGAGGTGCGTGGAAGCGACGCGCTCGCGATCGGTGTCGAGCACCGCCGCGGCGGCCAGGCTCTGCGCCGCCGCCAGGACCTCCGCGCGCGCCGGCAGCTCGCGGGCGCCCAGGAGCGCGCGTGCCTGCGCCGTGGCCGCCAGCAACGCGGGTGCAGGTGCGTCAACGCCGAGCCCCCCCTCCGCCGTGTCCGCGTCGCCGGTCGATGCGAGCCCCGAAGATCCGCGCGGCGAGCAGCCACCGACGGCGAGCCAGGCCGCGACGGCGCCCAGAAACAGTCCGGAACGGAGCAAACGGAGCAAGTCGGGCAAACGGAGAAAACGGGGCAAGCGACGGGGGATGCGCACGGGGACGTTTGAGGGGAGCCCCCGAGGATGCTACCGTTTTCTGCTGAAGGGGCAGGCGGAGGAATCAGGCGCAATGAGCAGCGGGAGCTCGGACGGACGACAAGGTGCTGCATCGCCGCAAGCACCGGCGGCGTCGTCACCGCTGACAGCGGAGGACGCAGAGCGCTTCGCGTCTGTGCTCAAGCCGATGTGGGAGCTGGACTCCGCGCCGCAGCCGGCGGCCCCTCTCGCGCCCCCCTCGAAGCCCAGGGTGGCGACGCCGATCGTCACGGTGAAGGCGCGGCAGCCAAACGCGCCGGTCGTCGCGCCCACCAGCCGTGACTCCTCGCACGAGTTCGACGACCTGGCGCAGCTTCCGCGCGGTCCGTCCGCCGCGCCCGGCGCGCTGAACGCGTTCACCGCGCCCATCCCTGCTCCCATCCCCGCGCCTGTCCCCGAGCTCGAGCTCGAGCCGGAAGGGGCCAGCGCGGTCGCCGTGCAGCCGCACCTGCCGCCGCGCCGTCAGCAGATCAGCGAGCCGCGCCACTCGGTGGAGGTCGATGCTCCGCCGCCACAGACGGTCCCGTCTCCGTTCGCCCACGCGGCGCCCGGAGCGGCGGGCAGCACCGGCGCGATGGCGCAAGCGGCCTACGGCGGTCCGACGGTCGAGCAGCTGCGGGCGCGTGCCGCGCGCAGCCAGCCCACGATGGTCCTCAACAAGAGCGAGGTGTCCTTCCCGGGGCGCCGTCGCAATCGCCGCGCGGTGGTCATCGGGCTGGGCGTCCTGGTGCTCGGCGGTGGTGTAGCCGCGGCGCTGTTCGTGACCAGCGCGCGGACGGCCGCTGCGGGAGCCACCGCGTCGAGCTCCGCCGCCTCGGCGATGACCGCGGCGTCGACATCGCCGACCTCGCCGAGCGGTCAGGCGACCGTCGCCGCGACCGTCCCGGCAGCGGCTGACACCAGCGGGACGCCAACGCGAACGGGCGCCATCGGCACGGCTGCCGCACCGGGTGCGACCGCCACGACGGCGGCATCTCCCGCGTCCAGCTCGGCGATCACGAACACTGGCACGGGAAGCACGACCGCAGGCAGCACGCACCCTGCGGCAACCGGCGCCACCAAGGCCGCTCCCGTGAAGCACAAGACCCCGGGCACCATCGTCCGCTCGTCTCCGTTCTGAGCGTCCGTTCCGGAAGGCGCGCAATTTCAATTTGGCCGCGGGTCCCTGCTAGGCTCGCGTCGCCGATGCATCTTCGCTCCTCCTGCGTCGCCGTTCTCCTGTCGCTCACCTCCGTCGTGGCGCTCGCACCGGTCGACACCGCCTACGCGCAGACCAGCACGCACCCGAAGAAGGGCGCGGCGAACAAGAGCGAGGCAGCTCAGATCAAGGCCGCGCGCGCGAAGTTCCAGGAGGGCGTCCACGCCTACGACAACAAGGACTACGAGCGGGCGCGCAGCGCCTTCCTCGAGGCCTACCGCCTGCACGCGCACCCGGCGATCTTCCTCAACATCGCCCAGAGCTGCCTGCGCACGGGGCGCACGCTCGAAGCGGCCCGCTACTACCGCCGCTTCCTCCACGAGGACACCCCGTCGCTGGCCTCCACCACCACGGCGCAGCAGGGGCTCAACGAGGCGGAGGAGTCGCTCGGTCGCCTCGAGATCAAGGGGGGCGCGGGCCTCGACACCTACGTCGACGGCGAGAGCGTGGGCACGACTCCGCTGCCCGATCCCATCGACGTCGCGCCCGGCGCCCACCAGGTCCGCATCGGGACCGCCGAGCAACAGGTGGTCGCCGTCGCCGGCCAGGCCACCGTGGTGAACGTGGTCCCGCCGTCGCAGCAAGCGGCCCAGGGGCAGGCTGCCCCCGCCGCCACCGTGACCGCCAAGGTCGATACGAACACGCCCGGGCGGTTCCATCCGCCCGCGCACATGCTGCCGGTGTACATCGCGGGCGGTGTGGCCGTTGCCGGCTTCGCCACGGCCATCATCGCCGCCGTCGGCCACGGCAAGGCGAGCGACTCGGCCACCAGCGCCACCGCCCTCATCAACGCCCACGGCGGCAACGGCACCACCTGCTCGTCGACCGACGCGGCGACCGTGGCGAAGTTCGGCCAGGCGTGCAGCGCGCTCTCCACCGACAACAGCCAGGCGACCACCGACGGGACGGTCCGCGACATCGGCCTCATCGTCGGCGCCGTCGCCCTGGTCGGCGGCATCGTCTACTACTTCGTCGCCCCGAAGAGCGACAGCTCGACCCCCGCGGCCACCCCGCCGACGCCCACGAGCGGCGGCCTGCACCTCGACGTCACCCCGATCCTCGGCCAGACGACGCAGGGCCTGTCGCTGACCGGGACCTTCTAGAGCGTTCTCAGAGAGCGTTGCATTCAAGACCCGAGCACCGAGAGGTCTCAGAAACCGTGGAGATGGCTGCAAAGCCAGGGAAGCCGAGGGAGCGCTACTCACGTAGCGCGACCGACGCTGACCGACGATTTGCGGCCATATCCGCGGTTTATGAATACCCTCTCTCACGGGTACTGCAGGACCCGCGCGGCTTCCGGTGCCATCACGTCGGTGCCGGCGGCGCGGGTGAGCGCGGCGGCGTAGCAGTGGCCTGCCTTCGGATCGCAGCCGGCCGAGACGAGAGCGTCGGCGTGCGCGTCGACTTTGCCTTGCGCCACGATCTCCGCGCCGCGCATGCGGCGGTAGGAGAGCGCGGCGATCGGCGCAGTGGTCTTGTCCTGGCGGCTGGTGCGCTCGGCCCAGGCGATGATCAGGTCGTCGCCGAGGCTCTCGGTCCAGAACGGTCCGACGTCGCGCGAGCAGTCGGTGGGCGCGAGCTGCACGTCGCTCTCGGTGGACACGGCAGCCGCCGCGCGCGCCGGCACCGGAGCAGGCGCCGCGTCGCCGAGAGCGCTGACGTTGCCTGGAGCGCGGGGCAGGACGCGCACGTGCACGCTGGAAGCCGACGCGCCCGAGTCGCCGCAAGCGTCTTCATCGTCGTGCGTCCAGACGACGTAGGTGGCGTGCGCGTCGGCGTCGACCGCCTCCACGTCGTCATCGTCGGCCAGCGGGCGCGGCGAGGCGATCCAGGCCGACATCACGTCACCGACCTCGCGCCGGGCGAGGGCACCGCTGGCGCCGACGCGCACGACGCCCAGCTGGTCTCCCCAGGTGTACAGCTCGTGCGACCGCTCGTCGTCCTTGGCGGAGAAGTCGCTCGCGCCAATGAGCCGCAGCGTGTGCGCCGCGTCCCCGGCGGCCCCCGGCAGCGCGAGGGTGACGTCGTCGTCCCCTTCCCCGGTGGCGAAGATCTTCGTCACGCCGCACGCCAGCGTCGGCTCGCGATCGGCGGCCAGGTGCGCCACCTCGTGGCTCGCGCCGTCCCAGCTGCGCGCCACGATGCGCGTGCCGTGCGGCCCATGCTCCGGCCAGGCCAGCTCCGTCTTCGTCGTGCAGACCGATCCGTCGACCGGGAAGACGTCGCCGTGCGGCTCCCCGTCCACCGTCACCAGCTGGACGAAGCGCCCCTGCTTGCCGGCGCGCAGCCCTTCCCAGGCCACCGCCAGCCCCGGCCCGAGCGGCTGCACCGATAGCTCCGCGTCCGCCGCCCACTTCACGGTCGTCATCACCGGCTTGGTCCAGGCGACGCGGCGCCCGGCGTCGGCGCCCGCTCCGTCCGCGGTCAAGCGCGTCAGCTCGATCGACCCGGCCGGCACCACCAGCCCCGCCACGTAGAGATCGCCCGCCTCGCTCCGCCCCGCGGCGATCGGCGCCGAGTAGCGCGGATCCGACGCGCCCACCGTCACCGGAGCGCTCGCCTCGAGCACGGTGAGCCCGGGGCCACCGTCCGCATCCACGGCGGAGCCACCGCCCGCCTTGGAGCATGTACAACCGGACATCGAGCCCAGCAGCAAGAAGATCCACCTTTTGGACATCCGCACGCACCGTAGCAAGGCACCCGCCGCGAACGCGAGATACACGGCTGAAGCGGCGGCTACTTCTTGTCCCGCTCCATCAGCTTGCGGAAGCTGGTTCGCGGATAACCGGCCTTGCGCGCCGCGGCGCTCAGGTTTCCCCCGTGGTGTTCGAGCCACGCGCGTGCCAGCGGCGGCGTGAAGGACAGCGGCGTCGCCGTCTCCCCCTCGCTGCGCAGGCCGCGATCGACCGCCTTGGCATCGATCCACTCCCGGTCCGTCGCAGCGTCTGCCGCGCGAAGCAACACGCTCTTGAGCTGCCGCACGTTCCCCGGCCAGTCGTGCTCCACCAGCCGCGCCAGCGCTTCGGGGGTCAGCTGCCGCACGCCGAACTCCGCTGCGCGCTCTCCGCGCATCATGGCCTTGGCGATGGAGACGATGTCCGCCTTGCGCGCGCGCAGAGGCGGCACCTTGATAAGCAGCACGTCGAGCCGGTAGAAGAGGTCCTCGCGAAAGAGCCCCTTGGCCACGCGCTCCTTCAGGTTCACGTGCGTCGCCGCCACCACGCGCACGTTCGGCTTGCGCCCCGCGCCGGTTCCGCCGATCGGGCGAATCTCGTAGCCGTCGAGCGCACGGAGCAACTTCGGCTGCACGTCGAGCGGAAGATCTCCGATCTCGTCGAGGAACAAGGTGCCCCCCTCGGCGTCGGCAAACGCGCCCGGCCGCCGCGCCACCGCCCCGGTGAAGGCTCCCCGCTCGTGACCAAAGAGCTCGCTCTCCACCAGCTCGCGCGACACACCACCCATGTTCACCGCCACGAAGTTGGCGGACGAACGCGCGCTCTCCAGGTGCAGCGCCCGGGCGATGAGGTCCTTGCCGGTACCGCTCTCCCCCGCGATGAGCACCGGCTGCGTCTTGTTCGCCTGGCGCCGTACCTGGTGAGCGATCTTCCGCATCGCCTGCGACTGCCCGACGATGTTCGGCAGCGGGCGGAAGTCCTCGTCCTCCGACGAGTCCTCGAGCGTGTTCTCCTCCACCGAGCCGCACACGAGGGTCGCGCGGCCGATGGACAAGGTGGCCCCCTCGACACACGACGCCTCCTGCACGCGGCCGCCGCCGAGGTAGGTACCGTTGCGCGAGCCAAGGTCCTTCACCACGATGCGGCCGCCCACGTGCGTGAGCACGCAGTGCCGCTTGCTCACCGCGCGATCGTTCACCACCAGGTCGGCTTCGCTCCCGGAGCCGACGACCATGCGCATCTCGGTGAGCGGCACCCGCCGCACCGCGTCCCCCTCGTCGTGCACCTCGACGAACCAGCTCCGTCGCGACGCCATGCGCCAGTCCACCGCGGCGATCTCCAGCGTCCCCGACGGCCGGTCTTCCTTCACCATCGCGCTCATCGCTTCTCCCCGTTCTCTCGTTCGACCGTCCGCTCACGACGTTGCGTACTCCCACATCGCAACACGGTTAAAGCACCGCCGGTGCCAGCGCGCGCGGCGCGGTTCACTCGAGGAAAGAGCCACAAAAAGCGAATAGCCTCCTGTCCCGGACGGGAAGGAGGCTGTCCTCGGACACGACTGACTACGCGTTCAGCCGACGGCGATTCCCAGGGCTTTGCGGAGCGTGAAGTACTGCTCGCTCACGCTGAACACGATCAGCTCCTTCAGCTTGTCCTGCGCCGGCAGATCGCCCGGCAGCTGGGACTCGGCCGCGATGATCTTCTTGGCGATCTCGAGGTCGGCGCAGAGGAGCAAGCCTGCGCGGCACGCGGTCAGCTCGATGGCCTGCATCCACCGCTTCAAGTCTGCCGACGCGCCGTCCTCGACGAACTTCTGGACGACGAGACGGAGGCCGTCGCGCTGGATCGGTTGCATGTACTTCACCAGCTCGCCCGCCGTGACCGTGACCGCCTGCGCCAGCTCCGGCGGGACGTTGAAGTCCGGCAGGATCAACTTGATGGCGCTGAAGAGCACGACCTTCAGCTCGGTGAGCGTGGGGAAGAGGTTCTTGATGTAGTGCTCGCCGCGGTACGAGGAGAGGTGCTTGCCGACGATGAACGTCAGCTCCTGCGGGGTGAACCCGGTGAGCACCGACTGACCCGCGATGCTGGCCACCGGCTTCGACGCGACCGCGAGCAGCGCGCCGGTCACGTCGTTGCGGACGTACAGCTCCGGAGCGGGCGTGCCCAGGACCTGCGCCGCCCACCCGAAGGTCTTGGCGAAGGTCACCGTGCTGGTGGCGGGATCTTGCTTGAAGCGACGGTCGAGCACCGGCAGCTTCTTGGCGCGCTGCAGGGCCGCGAGCTTCGCCTCGATGGCCGCCGGGGTGACCATCTCGAAGATCTTCCCGATGAAGAGGTTCTCGTCCTTGTGGAAAAGGAAGCGAACCCACTGCTCGTTGTCGAGCCGGCTCTTCACCTGGATCATCCCGCGCGGGCGGTAGTCCTCGAAGAAGCGCTGCTCCTCCTCGTCCGCCTTGCGGAGGAACGCGAGCGCCGCGCACATGCACCAGGCCCGGTCGTACTCGTGCTGCTTCAAGTACAATTTGTACAGGCTGCGGTACGGGTCGACGCGCATCGGATCCTTCTGGAGGACGATGGCGTGCTCGCCGATCGCCGCTTCCATCTGGTCCGTACTTTCGTACAGCTCGGCGAGGATCTGCCGCTCGACGGCCTCGTCCGGCTTGTAGCGCGTGGCCATCTTGAAGGCTTCGATGGCGCTGTTCACGTCGTGGAGACGATCGCGGTAGATGAGGCCGAGCGTGTGCCAGAGGGTGAACTCGAGATCCGGGTTCGACGTCCCCGCCGACGACATGCGGCGGAGCATCTTGCGGAAGGCGCGCTCGAGCGACTTCCAGTCCTTCTGCGCCGTGAGGATCTTGTTGATGCGCTCGAAGGCCTCGAGCAGGTTCACGTTCAGATCGAGCGCCTCGTTGAAGAGCTCGACGGCGCGCTCCGGATCGTCCGACTTGTCACGATAGAGCTGCGCCATCGTGTAGAGGAACTTCGACTTGCGGACCGGGTCCTTCTCCATCTCCGCGATGGCCGAGATCGTGTCGATCATCTTCGGCCAGTTCTCGAGCTGCTGGTACAGCGCGAGGAGCTTGTGGAGGAGCGGGTGATTGTTCGGCTCGAGGTCGCGAGCTTCCTCGAGCGCCTCCACCGACTTCTGCGGGTTCTTGTCCTGGTCCTGCCAGATGTCGCCGATCTCGACGAGGATGGCGAAGCGCTTGTCGCCCTCGGGGACGTTGTCGAGGATCTGCCGCTTGTAAGCGACGACCTGCTTCCAGTCCTTGAGGTCGGCGTAGAGGTTGACGAGCGCGTCCAGCGTGGGCCGGTGCGCCGCGTCGACTCCGAGAGCCTTCTCGAAGTTGTTGATCGCCTGCTTCGGCTGCTGCTGCTCGCGCTTGATGCACCCGAGCTTGAAGTAGACGTCGGCGCGCTGCTCGGTCTCGTCCTCGGCGAGCGAGGTCAGGACCTTCTGGAAGTTGGTGAGCGCGCCGGCCCAGTCGGCCAGGCGGAAGCTCACCTCGGCGAGGCCACGGATGGTGGTCTGGTCGGTCAGATCGAGCTGGTGCGCCGAGCTGTACGCCTTGAGCGCCTTGTCGTCCTTGCCCAGGTTCGTCGCGACGAGACCGAGCTTGTTCCAGAGATCGTGCTGCTCGGCGCGATCCCGCTTGCCCGCCTTGCGGACGAGGAGATCGAGCAACGGCTCGGCCTTCGCCCACTCCTCGGTGTTGATGTACTCGATGACCAGCGGCTCGGCGGCGTCCTCGTTCTCCGGGTCGGCGTCGTGCGCCGCCTCGAAGGAGAGGATGGCGCTCGCGTGATCGCCGAGCATCTCCTCGCGGACCTTGCCGAGCTCGACGAGCAGCTTGGCGCGCTGGCGCGGGGCCGGCGTGTAGCTCTGCTCCTGATCGAGGTAGCGAGCCGCCTTGTCGTAGTCCGCGTTGTCCATCGCGAGCAGGCGCAGAGCCGCCAGCGTGGCCACGTGGGACGGGTCGAGATCGAGCGCCATCTCGTAGCGCTCTTGCGCCGAGACGCGGTCCCCGAGCTTCTCGTCGAGCGCCTTGCCGATGCGGTAGAACGCCTCCACTCGCTGACGCACGTCCGAGGTGAGCTCGGCGACGCGGGTCATGTACTCGATGGATTGCGCCGCGTCGTCGAGGCGGTCGTAGAGCTTGGCGAGGGCGTCGAGCGCCTCGATGTTCGACTCGTCGAGGTCGACGATGTTCCGGTACGCGTCGATGGCGCGCTCGTTGTCCTCGATCTCGTCGGCGTAGGTCCCGGCGATGGCGGCGTAGAGGTCGATCTTGGTGGACCGGTCGTTCGTCGCCGAGATGTGCCGCTCGTAGGCGGCGATGAGGTCGTTCCACTGACGGAGCTTGCGGTACGAGCGCTCGAGAGCGAAGTACGCGTCCTCGTGGTTGGGGTCGATCTCGAGCACCTGCTCGAGCCGCTGCGCCGCGATGTCTGGCTTGAGGAAGTGCTCCTCGTGCAGCTTGGCGAGGTGCATGAGCAGCTCGATGCGCTCACGCTCGGTGTTGACCGCCTCGAGCTCCTGCTCGAGCACGGCGACGAGCTCCTGCCACTGGCCGAGCGTCTCGTACACCCGAGCGAGGCCGCGCATGGCGGAGACGCTGGCGGGGTCGACGTCGAGGACCTCGCGGTAGACGACGGCGGCGCGCTGCGGCTCGCCGAGGCTCATCTCGAAGAGGCCGGCGATGCGCAGCTTGGTGGCTGCCACCTCGGCCGCCTTGTTCGTAGCCACGTCGGCGGCGAGCACGTTGGCATCGCTGGAGACCCGCGCGTTGATCGCCGGCACCTTGCGGGTGAGGACGTCGACGAGATCGCGGTTCTGAGCGCGCGTCGAGTAGATGCGCTCGAGGTTCTCGAGCGGCGAGAGGAACAGACCGTCCACTTCCAGCGAGCGCTGGAAGTAGTTGATGGCCTGATCCGTCTGCTGCATCTGCGCGTCGAGCAGCTCGCCGAGCTCGTTCAGGATCTCCTTGCGATCGATGTCGGCGACGGCGACGTCGAGCGCGCGGGTGAGCGTGGCCCCCAGCTGCTGCCAGTTGGCGTTCTTGCGATACAGCTGCCCCATCTGCCGGAGCGCGCCGACGTTGTTGGGATCGAGCTGGACGATCTGCGCGTAGTACGGCTGCGCATACTCGGGGTGCCCGAGGTCGTCGCCGTACCACTTGGCCAGGTGGAGGCAGAGACGGATCTTCTGCTCCGACTCGGTCTGCGCCTTGAGCCAGTCGTTGGCCTGCTGGATGACTTCGCCCCAGCGGCCGGTGGCCTGCGCCATCCGCTCGAGGTACTTGGCGGTGTCGCGGTCGTGGAAGTCCTCCCCGAGCGCGTTGAGCAGCGCGTCGAGCGCCTGGTTCTTGTCGCCCAGCTCCTCCTCGAAGACGCGGGCGATCTTGCGCAGCAGCTCGGTGCGCTCCGGCACCTCCGTGCGGGTGTCGAGACGCGCGAGGTACAGCTCGATGAGCGGCTCCCAGCGGCTGCCCGCGGTGTGCAGCTTCTCCAGCTCGCGGAACGCCTCGTCGTGCGTCGGGTCGATCTCGAGGACCTTCTGCCAGGCGAGCGTCGCCCGATCCGGCTCCTCCACCTTGTCGACCCACATCTGGGCGACGCCGCGGAGCTCCTGGATCTTCTGGCCCGCATCACCGAGCGCCTCGGCGCGCATCATGCGCACGTCGATGACGTCGGTCCAGCGCTCCTCGTTCGTGTAGATCGCCTCGAGCGCCTGCATCGCCTCGAGGTCGGGGGTGATCTCGAGCAGCTTGCGCCACGCCTCGGCGGCGTCGAACGGCTGCTCCAGCTTCTCCCCGTAGGTCTTGCCGAGCTCGCGGAAGATCTCGGTGAGCTCCTCCGGGTCGAGCATGGCGCTGGCGCGGTCCACCGTCTGGTGGAGAGCGGCCACGAGCTCCGGCGCGTCGGCCTGACGGCGGCGGATGTTGGCGATGGCGCGAAGCGCCGCCAGGTTCGCGTAGTCGATGTCGAGGACGCGGTTCCAGTCGGTCAGCGCCAGCTCGTCACGAACGAGCTTGTCGGAGAAGACCCGGGCGCGCCGCGTGAGGATGTTGACCCGTTCGTCGTCGACGGTGGCGATGTCGAACTGCCGCTCGAGGACGTCGGTGAGCTCGCGCCACTCCTGCTGGCCTTCGTACAGGTTGGCCAGGCCGCCGAGCGCCTCGGGATCCTCGCCGCGGAGATCGAGGACGATCTTCCAGGTATCGATCGCCTTCTGCGGATCGTTCAGCCGCTCGGCCGCGAGGTGGGCGATCTTCGCCCGGATCTCCGCCTCGGCGACGTCGCCGGAGGCGTTCTCCAGCTCGCGCGAGTAGACGGTGTTGAGCTCCGTCCACGCCTGCTGCCCCTCGTAGATGCGGGCGAGAGCGGCAATCGCGCCTTCGTGCGCCGGGTCGAGCCCGTCGAAGATGGCGCGGAAGACGCGGATGCTGTCGGGGATCTGCTGGAGGTGCGTCTCGTAGACCGCACCGAGCCGCGCGTGCAGCTCCACCAGCTCGATGGTGTCGGTGGCGCCGCCGGCGGCGGTGACGGCGTTGGCCGCCTTGATGCGCCACTCGAGGATGTTCGCCAGCTCGGCCCAGGACTCGAGCGAGCTGTAGATGCGATCGAGGTTGGCGAGCGCGTCGACGTCCAGCGGCTCGACGGACAGGACGTACTTGTACGTCTCCTCCGCCTTGCCGATGTCCCCGAGCTCGTCCTCGAAGGTGCGCGCCAGCTTCTTGCCGACGGCCGCCTGGGTCGACGCCTCGGCGTGCAGCCCGAGGATGTCGGCGTAGGCGTTGGCGAGGACCTCCCAGCCCCCGTCGATGACCGCGGCGAGGCGCGGCGCGTCGTCACCCGCGCGCTCGTCGAGCGGGAACTCCTTGAGTGCACGGATGTACACGTCGAGGGCGGTCACCACGTCGAGGAGCTTCTCCTCGTACAATTCTGCAATTTTATAAGAGTGCAGAAGGCGCTCGTCGCGCGCCGCTTCGACCGCGCTCTCGGCCACCCCCTCGCCTGCCGCGACCTGCGGAAGGTGAGCGAGCTGCGCCTCGTAGACACCGGCGAGCTTGTCCCACTCGCTCGACGCCCGGTAGAGCGGCTCGAGGATCTCGGCGATCTCGACCTGCTTCACCCCGGAGGCGAACAGCGCCTCCATGGCCGCCAGCGTCGCCACGTGCTCCGGCGCCGCCGCGAGCACGTCGCGGTAGGCCGCGATGGCCGCGTCGAGGTCGTTCAGGCGCAGCTGCTGCACCTGCCCGAGGCGGTAGCGAAGCTCGAGGATCTCGTCGGGCGACTGCCCGATCTCCGCCTCGCGAGCGAGCACCTTGGCGAGCTCGCCCCACTGCTCCGTCTGCAGATACAGCCGGTCGAGCGACTTGATCGCCTGCTGGTTCTCCGCGTCGACCTCGGCCACCCGCTTGAAGCGACCGATGGCGGCGGGGACGTCCTCGAGCTGCACCTCGTAGAGGTTGGCAACGCGCAGGCCGAGATCGACGAAGCGATCCGGGGTCTCGTCCAGCTTGTCGAGCTCTATGTCGTAGAGCTTGGCGACCTCCGGCCAGCGGTTGACGATCGAGCCGAGCCGCTCGAGGTTCGTCAGCGTGTCCGGGTTGCCGTTGTCGAACACCAGCGCGCGCGCATAGGTGTCGAAGGCGGTGGTGTGGTCCCCGATCGCGTCCTCGTACAGACGGGCGATGCGGTGGAGCAGCTCCACCTTCTGGAAGGCGTCGCTCGAGTGAGCGACCTGCACCTCGTGGACGCTGATGAGTCGCGGCCAGTCGCTGCTCGCCTCGTAGACCGGCTCGAGCACCGCGGCGGCGCCGAGCGGATCCTTGTCACCGGACTTGAGCCCCTCGAGGGCCTGCAAGGTCGGCGCGTGATCGTGCTGCTGCACGAGCAGATCGCGATAGAGCTCGATGGAGCGCGGCACGTCGTCGAGCCGCTTCTCGTACAGCTCGGCGATGCGGTAGCCGAAGCTGGTCGCCTCGTTCGGATCGCCGGTCATCTCGCTCTCGCGCGTCAGCACGGAGAGGAGCTCGGTCCAGTTCTTCGCCTGCTCGTAGAGGACGTCGAGACGCGAGAGCGCCTGCAGGTCGTCCGGATCGAGCTCGAGGATCTTCTGGTAGGTGTCGATCGCCTTGGGGACGTCGCCGAGCTCGCGCTCGTAGACCGCGCCGACCTGGTACCAGATGCGCTTCTTCTCTTCCGGATCGGCGACGAGGTCCGCCTTCTTGGCGTACACCGCGAGCAGATCGACCCAGCTGGAGAGCCCGAGGTAGCGCTTGATGAGCGCATCGAGGGCGCGGACGTCGTCCTCGTCGAGGGCGAGCACCTTCTGGTAGACGGCGATGGCCGCCTCCGGCTTGTCGAGGACGTCTTCCTCGATGGCCGCGGCCTGGAAGAGCGCCTCCTTCTTGTCCTTCGGCTCGTCGAGGATCTCCGCCTTCGACTGGAGGATCTTCGACAGCTCGGCGTAGGCGCCGGTCATGCGGAAGAGACGCTCGAGCGACTCGGCCGCCGGCAGGTTGATCGGATCGATCGCCAGCACCTTGCGGTAGTGGGCGATGGCCGTGTCGACCTGCTGCAGATCGTTCTCGTAGACGCGCGCGCTCGACGTGTAGAGCGCGCTCGAGAGCTGCGGATCGTCCGACTTCTGCGCCAGCTCCTCGAACACCTGCGCCAGCTCGGCGAAGTGTCCGGTGGCGCGGGCGACGCGGTCGATCTGCTGCTGGGTGAGCTCGTTGCCCGGCTCCTCGCGCAGCGCTCGGGCGAGCGTGGCGAAGGCCGAGTCGAGGTCGCCTGCCGCGTCCTCGTACAGAGACGCGATCTGGTGGAGCAGCTCGACCCGACGGGCCGGCTCCTCGCTGCGACGAACCTGGACCTCGTGAGCGGCGACGAGCTTCTGCCAGTCACCGACCTGGCGGTAGAGCGGCTCGAGGAGATCCGCGATGGTCAGCTCGTAGCGAGCGTCCTGGCCGAGGCGCTCGAGAGCGGCGAAGGCCTGCGGGTTGTTCGGGTCGCGCTCGAGCACCGAGCGGTAGCCCTCGATGGCCGTCTCGACCATGTTCATCTCGGTCTCGCGCAGCTGCGCGAGGCGGAGCATCAGGCCGAGCTGCTCTTCGTCCGTCGTGGCGAGCGCGAGCTGCGCCTCGAGGTTGTCGGCCAGCTCGCTCCACATCTTCTGGCGCGTGAAGAGCGCGTCGAGGGACGAGAGAGCTCGCTGGCTCGCCGGATCGAGCTCGAGGACCTTGCGGTAGTGGGCGACCGCGTCGGTCGGCTTGCCCAGGCGTGCGTCGGCGATCTCCGCCATCTGCACGTAGAGCGCCTCGCGGGCGGCGGCGTCGGAGGTCTGCTCGACGCGCCTCTCCACCACCGAGATGAGATCGGTCCAGCGCTCGGTGCGCGTGAAGAGCTGCTCGAGCGAGCCGATCGCCGCGGGGTCCGCCGGATCGAGCTCGAGGACCTTGTTGTAGGCCGCCGCGGCCGCGTCGACGTCGCCGAGCTGCTCGTCGATGGCGCCGAGGCGCATCCAGTAACCGTGCGCGAGGACCGCGTCGGTCAGACCGGCGGCGATCGTCATGTACAGCTCGACGAGACGCGGCCACGACTCCGACACCTGGGAGGTGCGCTCGATCTCCGCGCGCGTCTCCTCGTGGGCCGGATCGTCCTTCAGGCCCTCGGCGAGGGCGTCGAAGGCGCGGGTGAAGTCTTCCAGCTGCTCGCTGGCGATGCGGGCGATCTTGCGCTGCAGCTGCACGCGCCGCGCGACGTCGCCTTCGCTGGCGGAGAGGATGCGGAGAGCTCCGATGAGCTTCTCCCAGTCGCCGCGCTCCTCGTAGATGTGCTCGAGGATGGAGGCCGCTTCGGCGCGCAGCTCGTCCTGCTGGAGCAGCTTCTCGAGGGCCAGACGGGCCCCTTCGTGCTGCGCGTCGAGGAAGAGGATCTCGCGGTAGTTCTCGAGGGCGCCGGCGGCGTCGCCCAGGTGCTGCTCGAGCGTCTGCCCGAGGCGGTACTTGAGGTCGACCAGCTCCTTCTCGCCGAGGTCGAGATCGATCCGCTTGCGCAGGACGTCGGCGTACGGCTGCCAGCGCTCCAGCTGCTTGTAGAGTACATCGAGCGCGGCGAGGGCCGGCGCGTCGCCCGGCTCGTCCTCGAGGACCGCGTTGTACGTCGCGATGGCCTCGTCGACGTTGCCGAGCTCGGTCTCCTGCAGCTTGGCGATCTGGTACTGGATGGCGCGTCGCGCCTGGTTGTCCCCTTCGAGGTCGCGCTGCTTCTCGTAGATGCCGAGCAGCTCCTTGAAGCGACCGGTCTGGCGGTACAGCCGCTCGAGGGCGCTGATGGCTTCGGCGTTCTCCCCTTCCGCCTCGTAGACGGCGCGGTACGCGGTGAGCGCGTCGTCGACCCGCTGGAGCTCGTCGGTGAGGACGCGCCCGAGGCGGAGACGGAGCTGCACGGCGAGCGACGAATCGGCCTCCTTTTCAGCGGTGGCGATGGCCGAGTGGTACGACTCGACCACGCGCTCCCAGCCACTGGTCGCGCCGCCCTGCAGACGCGCGGCGCGCTCCATGTCGAGCGCGGTCTGCTCGTCAGCGGCAGCGATCTCGAAGGCCGTCTGGTAGCGGTCGAAGGCCTTCTGCGGCTCCTTGACCTTGCCCTCGTAGAGAGCGGCGACCTCACGCAGGAGCGCGAGCTTGGCCCCCTCGTCGGCCTCGTGACCGAGCTTGACCTCGATCGCGTTGGCCAGCGACTTGCCGTTGCCGGCCGCGGTGTAGATCGGGATCAGCGCTTCGGCCGCCTGCAGGTTCTGCGGCTCGAGCTCGAGGACCTTCTCGTACGCCTTGGCGGCGCGGTCGGACTTCTGCTTCTTGTCCGCCCACAGCTCGGCCACCTTGAAGAGCAGGCCGATCTTCGCCTCGGAGCTGGTCTCCTTGGCCTCCTGCTGCTCGAGGACGCGGATGAACTCGTCCCACTTGCCGCTCTCGGCGTAGAAGACCTCGAGGTCGTCCCAGCGACCGAGCGCGAGGTACTTCTTCTTCAGCGCTTCCTGCGCCTTGCGATCGTTCGGATCGAGCGAGATGACCTGACGCCAGGCGGCGACGGCACCTTCGTCGTTGTTCAAGCGGTCGCCGTAGAGCGTGCCCAGCTTGGTGAGGATGGCGACCTTGGCGGTCGTGTCGTAGGTGATCTCCGCCTGCCGCTCGAGGACCGAGACGAGGGCGTCGTAGTCCTTGCTCCGCTCGTACAATTGTCCGAGTGCGCCGAGGGCCTCGGTGTTCTCCGGATCGCTGGAGAGCACTTCCTTCCACAGCTCGATGCAGACCTCGGGCTTCTTCACCCGCTCGGTGGCGAGCTTGGCGATCTCGAGGAACTTCGCCGCGCGCTCGCTGCCCGCAGGCAGGCGCTCGGCCTCACGACGCTGCAGACCGAGAAGCTTCTCCCAGTCGCGGCGCTTCTCGTACATCTGGCGCAGGTAGTCGATGGCCTGCGTGTTGTCGGGCTCGAGCGCGATGACCTGCTCGTAGGCCTTCACGGCCTCGGCCTGGTTGGCGAACTTGCCGACGTACAGGTCGGCGGCCTTCGTGTAGTAGCCGACCTTCTCCGCCGGGTCGGACACCGCGGCCGCGAGCTGGAGGAGCGTCTTGACGTACTCGTTGTACCGCTTGGCACCCTCTTGCTTGTCGGCAAGGGCACGCAGCTCGGCGATGCGCGCGTCGCTGGCGGGCTCCCCGGGCGCACCGGGGGGAATCGAGCCACCGGCGGGAGCGGGCGGAGGAACGGACTGCGTGGCGGCCGCGGGGGCAACCGACGGAGCGAGGTTGCTGCTGATCTCCGGCACCGCAGCGGGCGGCGGGACCGAGGGGGTGCGCGCGACGGCCGGCGCTCCCGGCGTGGCTTCGCGCCCGGTCTCGAGCGGGCCAGGCATGCGCGTCGGCGCGACGTCGGACGGCGTCGGCGGCTGCTGGATCACCGGGACGGCGAGGTAGTCGGCCGGCGGCGGCGACGTCATCTGCCCGGCGGGCATGCCCGGCGGCGGCGACGTCGGAGCGTTGGTGCGCGGCGGGAGGAGCGATCCCGAACCGCTGACCGCTTGCTTGATCGGCTCGCCGATCTGCAGCTCGAAGGCGCGCAGCTGCGGGTGATCCGGCTGGAAGGCGGACAGCTTGGCGAACGCTTCACGCGCGCGGATCAAGTTGCCCATCTGGCGCCAGGCGATGACGCCCGCTTGCGCGAGGAGGAAGGTGCTGCGCTCGTCGTCGGCGTGCGCCGCTTCTTCGGCGGTGACGAGGACGCGCTCCCAGTCTCCGCCCTTGCGACCCCAGACCTCGCGGAGGTACTGGAACGCGGCTTCGCTGGAGGGATCGAGCTTCACCGCTTCTTCGAGGAAGCGGGAGCCGAGATCGACGTTCTGGTGACGGGTGACCCAGCGCGCGCCGAAGACCTCGGCGAGGTTGGCTCGCGCGGCCTTGTCGGCCGTCTTGGCGAGGATGTCGCGCTGCGTGCGCTCGAGCGCGTCGACGCTGCCGGCTTCGACGAGGAAGCCCTCGTAAGCCGAGGCGATCTCCTTCTCGAGCGGGTCGGCCGCGTAGGCCGCGGCGAAGAGCTCCTCGGACTTCTCCGGAGCGAAGCGCCGCGTGACGCGGGCCGCGCGCAGGAGGAGGCGCGACTGCTCGCGACCGTCCGTCGCCGAGGCGAGCTCGCGCAGATCGTCCACGTGCGCCTGCCAGCTTCCGCTGTCGCACTGGACGTCGACGAGGCAGCCACGAGCCTCCTCGGCTCCGTCGCCGCCGAGCGAGACAGCGCGCGCGTACGTGGACGTCGCCTTGTCGTAGTCGCCGACGTCGCAGAGGACGTCACCGAGCTCGATGAGACGAGCGGAGGCGCCGGGGCCCTCCTTCACCGTCTTCAGCTCCAGCTCGAGGAGCTTTTGCACCATATTGAGCTTGCCGAGCGCCCAGTAGACGTTACGAGCCGCCTCGAGGCTCTCGATGAGCCCCGGGTTCAGCTTGTACGCATCCTGGAAGTGCTTGAGCGCGCGGACACCGGAGAGGAACTTGGTGTCGAGGACGCGCCCGAGGCGCAGGTGATAGCTCGCTTTTTCGGCGTTCGACTCGCCGGCGGCCAATCCCTTTTCCAACTCCTCGACGAGCCCCTGCCAATCGCGGACGCTCTCGAGCAAGGACAGACGATCCTGATCCATGGAACCCCTAGCTTGGGTCACAACTGCCAGCCGGAGCACGACGCTCCGGAGACCGACGGGACGCGTGACAACGCGCAACGTCGGAGCTTATTTTCGAGCATCCGAGGCTATCAGAGCGCGAACGGTCGCGCGCTTTTAAGACAACGGCTGTCACGAATCGTACGCACCAACGCCAACCGGCACTCGCGACGCGTAGCGGAGCGACCGGGTGGGGGGCGTCTGGACGGCGGAGCCGGCCAGGGCGGGGAGGCGCGTGCCTCCCCTCGTGAACGCGAGGCGCGAGCCTCCCCTCACTGAAGCGGAGTGCCCAGCTGGGTGGCGTACTGTTGCGCGGTGCCACACTGCTCGGAGAGCTTGTTGTTGGCTTTGCCGCCCTTGCAGGACGCCTTGTAAAACTGCTGCAGGGAGGCCGCCGCCTCGCTCTTGCGGGGCGGCTCGCTCTTGGCGTAGGCGACACCTAGGTTGTAGTAGGCGAGCATCTGTCCCGGGCCGTTGCAGCGCTCCGCGTCGCAGGCCTTACGGGCCGACTCGTACTCGGCGAGGGCTCCCGCGAGGTTCCCCTTCCCTTCCTCGACCTGGCCGAGGCCGGTGTGGAGGGAGAAGGCGTGCTTGTCGGCCGGCTGCAGGAAGGTGACGCCTTCCTTGAGGACCTGCTCGGCCTGATCGAGGAAGTACAGCTGGATGTACAGAGATGCGAGCGACTCGTAATAAGAGGTGCGGCTCGGCAGCAGCTCGATCGCCTTGGTGTAGTTGTCGAGCGCCCCCTTCTCGTCGGAGAGGTGCAGCTCGACGTTGCCGAGCTCCTCGTACGCGTCGGCCAGGTTCGGGTCCTTGGAGATCGCGTCCTGCAGGGGCTGCTTCGCCTCCGACCAGTTCGTGGGACCGGCGGCGGCCTGCTGCTCGAGCGCGTAGCCGTGCTCGAAGAAGTAGTTGGCGTACGTCGGCGCGAGCTTCTCCGCCTGCGCGCAGGTGGCGGCGTCCTTCTGCCAGTCCCCCTTGCGGTGGTAGGCGAGAGCGAGCTTCCACAGGATGTGGTGATTGCTCGGATCGAGCTTCACCGCCTGATCGTACTTGCTGATGGCCGCCTCGGGGCTGCTCTTG
>JAMFST010000462.1 GCA_026225435.1 Labilithrix luteola | reverse complement strand
CCGACGCCGGTGGCGGCGTCCTTCTCGTGCACGATGCCGACGATGCGCGCCTTGGGGGTGGCCGCGGCGGCATCGACGCGGACCTTCACGACCGGCGGCTTGTCGCGGGTGTCGAGCGCCCAGCCGGCGCCGATGTACAGCGTCCACGGCGGCGTGGGGGCGACCTCCTCGATGAAGTCGTTCACCCCGCCGGTGCCCACGTCGAGCGCCAGCGTCAGGCCGAAGCCGGTCTTCCACGGATAGAAGCGGCTACCGAAGGTGAGCTTGCTGGGGCCGACGGCGTCGTTGCCGAGGCAGTGGTCGCCGTTCAGGTTGAGCGGGTTGCAGACGTAACCCTGGCGGTTGACCGGGGCGCTGATGTTCCACTCGATGAAGGGGCGGATGCGCTCCTCGACGAAGAAGGCCTCGCCGCCGAGGGCGAAGTCGATGTGGTCGACCCGGTCGATGCCGAGGCCGTAGCGCTCGATGCGGGTGATGGCCGCGCCGCGCGCCGCCTCGACGTCGCTGATGACGTCCCCGGTGTTGTCGAGCGAGTACGTCACGTTGGCGCTGAAGCGCAGGGGCAGCGGCTTGGACAGGTTGCGGAGATCGGCGGTGGTGAGCGCGCGGAACTTGGCGCTGGTGCCGCTGCCGTCGAGACCGACCGAGCCGCTGCCGTTGATCAGCCACATCTCGGCAGCGCCGCCGGCCGACCACCAGTCGTTGATGCGTGCGTAGCCCTTGAGGCCGAGGTTCGTGTCACCGAGGGTCTGCAGCAGCTCGGGGCGGTTGGCCGTGTCGCTGTTGGCGATGGCGCTGATCGACGCGTAGCCCTCGAGCCAGGAGAAGATCCCGGCCGACAGCGAGAGCGTGCCGCCGATGTGCTGCATCGTGTCACTGGTGATCTTCCCGCTGCCGGTGGGGCTCGGGCAGGGGAAGCTGCTGGTGCAGAGGAAGCCAGCCGAGAAGTACTCGCTGGTGAAGCCGATGCGGAACTGGCCGGGCGACCCGCCCTGGGCGTGCTGCATGTGGAGCAGACCGACGCCGCCGTTGATGGCCGACGACTCCATCAGGTCACGTTCGCGCTGCTGCCACTCCGGGTCGACGAGGAGCTCGCCGTCCATCGCCCTGGCGCTGCCGCCCGCGCCGGTCGCCTTCGCGGCCGCGGGTGCAGCTGCGGCTGGCGCCACGGTGCCCGCGGGCGAGGACGGAAGGGTCTCCGGGTTCGTGACGAGCTCGTCCTTCGTGGGGGTCGTCGGCGCGCCGGGGACGGGCACGGGCGTGGTGTCCGAGACCGGAGGGGGCGCCGGAGCAGGGGCCGGCGGCGGGGCGGCCGTCGTGGCTCCACCCGGAACCGGCGGCGGATCGGCGCCGAGGGCGGTCTGCGCCGAAGCAGCCGTCTCGACGAACGAAAGGACGAGAGCGACCGGGATAAGTGCGCGGAGGACCATGCGTGGACTGCGTTTTATCCCTCGGCCGCCCCGGACGAAAGGATTCTGCGCCTACAAAAGCGCTTACTCTCCACTACACTGCGGAGACGTGACACTCGGCCCTCCTCCGTCTTCGCACCGCCGCGGCCGCATTTTGATCGTCGACGACGAGGCGAATGCGCGCGCCGCCCTCAGCGAGATCCTCCGCGACGAGGGCTACGCCACCGAGACCGCCGCCGACGGCTTCAAGGCGCTCGGGAAGCTGGAGGAGTTCGTCCCCGACGTCATCCTCACCGATCTGAAGATGCCCGGCCTCGACGGCATCGCCTTCATGGACAAGGCGAAGGCGGCCGCGCCGGGCGCCGTGTTCGTGGTGATGACCGCCTTCGGCACCATCGGCAGCGCGGTCGAGGCGGTCAAGAAGGGGGCGGAGAACTACCTCACCAAGCCGCTCGACTTCCCTGCCCTGGCGGCGGTGGTCGACCGGGCGATGGACAAGGCGCGGCTCGTCCAGGAGGCGCGGCAGCTGCGCGATCGGCTGCGCGAGCGCAACGCCTTCGGGCACATCGTGTCGGACGATCCGAAGATGAAGGAGGTGCTCTCCCTCGTCTCGCAGATCGGTCCGTCGCGCGCCTCGGTGCTCATTCGCGGGGAGAGCGGCACCGGCAAGGAGCTGATCGCCGAGGCGATCCACCTGGCCAGCCCGCGGGCCAAGGGGCCGTTCGTGCGCCTGCACTGCGCGGCGCTGGCCGAGTCGCTGCTCGAGAGCGAGCTGTTCGGCCACGAGCGCGGGGCGTTCACCGGAGCGGTGAGCGCGAAGACGGGGCTGCTCGAGGCGGCCGGAGGGGGG
>JAMFST010000461.1 GCA_026225435.1 Labilithrix luteola | reverse complement strand
TCTACAACGGCGTCTGTGCGTGGGTGGAAGACAACGTCGGGTCGACCAGCGTGCGCCGCGCCGGGGTGGCGATCGGCGAGCGCGTCTACGACTCGATGGTGGCGCGCAACGTGAACGCGCCGGATCCGCTGACCATGATGAAGGCGCTGCAGCTGATGGCCACGCAAGTCATCCGCGATCCCCACAAGCGCGGATGGGAGGTCACCCAGCAGCAGCCGCGGCACATCCAGATGCGTCGCACGCAGACGTTCAACTGCATCTTGCAGGAAGGCATGCTGCTCGCGCTCCTCGAGCGCACACGCGTGCTGATGCCCGCGGTCCGTCACGTCCGCTGCACGCGCCAGGGGGACGAGTATTGCGACTACGAGATCCGCTGGCTGCGCGACGCCAAGGCGTAGCGCTCGCCGGCAACCACCATCGTCATCCGCACCCGGCGAGCTTGTACGCCCGCACGATCATCGGCCATTTCTTCCCCGATTCGAGCCCGCCGAGGGCCTTCACCAGCTTGCGTCGCATGCGGCGCATCTCGAGGAGCCGTTCGTCGACGCGGGCAATCACCCCCTCGAGTCGAGCGCAGGTGTTCTTCACGTTGGCCTCGCCGCGGTCGACGGACTTCAGGAAATCGGCCAGCTCGGCGAGGGTCACCCCGAGCGCCTGCGTCTCCTTGATGAAGATGACACGCTCGACGGTGGACGGATCGAACATGCGATAGCCGGAGACGGTGCGCGCGGCCTTCGGGAGCAAGCCTTCGCGCTCGTAGAACCGTACGGTGTCGACGCGAACGCCGGCTCGCCGGGCCACCTGGCCGATCTTGAGCTCGATCCCCATGCGGATCCGTTGGCTTGACCCTGGAGCGCAGTCAAGGGTCCACAGTCTGGCTCATGACGACTCCGATGCGGGTGTTCTTGACCGGTGGGACGGGATTCGTGGGCTCGGCGGTCCTTCGCGAGCTGCTGGAGGCGGGGCACCAGGTGCTCGCGCTCGCGCGCTCCGACGCGGCGGCCGAGCGGCTCGTCGCCGCGGGCGCACAGATCCATCGCGGCTCGCTCGAGGACGTCGCGAGCCTCGCCCGCGCCGCTCGTGACGCCGACGGCGTCATCCACACCGCCTTCGAGCTCGACCTGGACCTCGCGAAGTTCGTGGCCGCTGCCGGGGTCGAGCGGCACGCCCTCGAGGCCATCGGCAGCGCGATGGAAGGCTCCGGCCGGCCGTTGCTGGTCACGTCCGGAGTGCTGTTCCTCGCGCCCGGTCGCGTGGCGACGGAGGACGACACACGCCTTCCCGGTGCTTCACCTCGTGCGACCGAGACGCTCGCCGCGTCGTTCGCGCTGCGCGGCGTGCACACAGCCGTCGTGCGCCTGCCAGTGGTGCACGGCGCCGACGATCGCAACTTCCTGCCTCCGCTCATCGCGATCGCGCGCGCGAAAGGTGTCTCGGCCTACGTCGGCGAGGGTCTCAACCGCTGCCCGGCGGTCCATCAGCGCGACGCGGCTCGCCTCTACCGACTCGCGCTGGAGAAGAGCGCACCCGCCACCCGCTACCACGCGATCGCCGAGGAAGGGGTGACCGCCCGACACATCGCGGAAGCCATCGGCCGCGGGCTGGACGTGCCGGTCGTGAGCATCCCGCCGGCAGCCGCCATGGACCACTTCGGCCTGATGGCGGCCCTCATGGCCGCCGACAACCCGGCATCGAGCACACGCACCCGCGAGCGGCTCGAGTGGCAACCGCGCGAGGTCGACCTCCTCACCGATATCGGTCACCCGAGCACGTGGCGCAGCGCCTGAACGGCGATGAGCGCACCGTCGACGATGGCAATCACGGCGAAGGCCATCTTGATCCCGCGGAGCGACATCCGCTGCGCCAGGAAGGGGGCGAGCCTCCCGCCCCAGAGCACGCCCAGGCAGGTGAAGGCGGCCATCTCCCAGGGGACGCCCCCGAGGACGAAGGTGTACATCAGCCCGAGGAAGATCGAGTTGATCGACAGCAGCACGACGCCGAGCCCGATCGCGCGATTGGCCGACAGCCCGTAGAACAGCATGCAGGAGGCGGCGACGATCTCGCCCTCGCCGATGGCCACCCAGCCGGAGATGAGGCCACCGACGACGGACAGGAGGAGCAACGGGAGGTGCGCGCGGGCGGGAACCTCGCCCCGGGACGTGCGACGGCGCAAGGTGGCCAGCGTCGCCAGGCCGGCCAGGATGGAGACCGGACCGAAGACCATCTTCACCAGCATCGCGCTCGGGTGCAGCACGAAGGTGGCGAGCGAGGCGCCGACGAAGAGCGACGGCGCTGTCCATTTGAGGGCCACCTTCGGCACGTCGCCGCGCTGGATCCAGCCGCTCGCGCCGCTGGTCATCCCCACGGCCTGGGTCACGAAGGAGAGCTTGAGCGCGCTCACCGGATCCACGCGGTAGACGAGGAGGAGCACCGGAATGAAGACGACGCCTCCGCCGATGGCGGTCAGGTTCCCGATGAAGCCGCCGGCGATGCCGACGAGGAACAGCTCCCAGTGCGCGGCCACCACGGCGCGCGGATGATCGAAGCCGAGCGCCACGGCGCAACCCCACGCGACAGTCAGGACCGCGAGCCACGGCGTGAAGTAGCGAAACGGGCGCGACGCGGCCGGCATCATGCGATGGCGCGTATCATCTCCGCTCCCAGCGCCCCAGACCAGGTCGTGGCGCGGTCCGGACCTGAAGCGGGCTCGGGTGGTGACGAGCTCTTTACTCCTCGCCCCTCCGTCGCTATCCCTCGCGCCGCTCTGAAGCGCCTGCTGGTCATCTTCGACTTCGACGGCACGATCGCCGATTCCTGGGCGGTCGCGGTCGACGAGCTGCGGGCTACGGCCGCCCGGTTCGGGTTGCGACAGCTCACGCTGGCCGAGATCGAGGAGCTACGCGGCCAGCCGACGCGCCGGGTGTTCGACGCCCTGGGGGTGCCGCTCTGGCGGGTCCCGGAGATCGCCGCTCACGTGAGCCGCCGCTTCGAGGAGCGCGCCGGGGACATCCCGCTGTTCGCCGGCGCTCCGGAGATGCTCGCCGCGCTCGACGAAGCCGGTGCGGTGCTCGGCGTCGTCAGCTCCAACTCGGAGGACACGATCCGCGCGGTCATGGGGCCGGCCAACATGCGCTACATCGCCCGCGTCGAGTGCGGCGCCGCGCTCTTCGGCAAGTCGCGCCGCTTCCTCCGCGTGATGCGCGAGCTCGGCGCCGCCAAGGAGCGCACCGTCGCCGTCGGCGACGAATCACGCGACCTGGACGCCGCGGCGAAGGCGGGGATCGTCGGGCTGGGCGTCGAGTGGGGCTACGCGAGCCCGTCCGTCCTGCGCGAGATGGCCCCGGGCCGCACCTTTCCCACGGTGGCGGCCCTGACGGCGCACTTGATCGATCG
>JAMFST010000460.1 GCA_026225435.1 Labilithrix luteola | reverse complement strand
GGCGCTGGCGGCGGTCGCGCTGGCCACCGGAGCGGTGGTGCTCGCGGGCGTGGACGGGGTGTTGTCCGGCGTCGCGGTGCTCGTCTTGTCGCAGGCCGCGGTCAGGAAAACGGTCGAGGCAACCATCGAGGCCAGGAGGAAGTGCGTTCGCATGCCGACCTTCGTGCCCCGTGCGCCCGAAGGTTGCAAGTGACTCCGGAGAACCCGAACCGCAGGAGATTCGCATGAGCCAGGACGAGCAGAAGAAGGACAAGAACGAGAAGCTGGACCCGAAGGGCAACACCACCTCGACCCGCGACGTGCCGGAGCAAGGCTCGATGGTCGGCGCCTCGCAGCCGCACCAGGGGACGTGGGAAGCGCCGAAGGGCGGAGCGGTCGTCGCGCCGCCGGAGCGCGGTCAGGTCTCCAAGCCGCTGGAGAAGTCGGACACCAAGACCAACGAGAAGTGACCGACTACGCGCGCTTCGCGAGCGGCAACGAGCGAGGCGCGCGCGTGCGGGCGAGCGAAGGCCGCGGCATGTCGAGCGGTCGCGGGCAGAGTCCGCGCACCTTGCAGCTGCCGCACTCGCGCCCCGTCCAGATGCGGTCGAAGCGCTCCTGCACCTCGTCGAGGAGCACGTCGTCGTCGGTGACGATGCCCATCTCGAAGTTGCGCCGCCCCTCCTGCTTGGCGCCCAGCCCCGCGCCGGTGAAGTTGGCGCTGCCGAGGTAGAGCATCCGCCCATCCACGGCGACGACCTTCAAATGGACACGCGGGCAGTGGCGCATGGGGAGCTTCCTGGCCAGGCCGGGGCGGCGCGCGAGCTCGGCACGGAAGGGGCGCGACGGCAGCGCCCCGTGCAGCATGCGCACGTCGACCTTCCGCTCCACCAGCGACTCGAGGTGCTCGAGGATCGACACGTACTGCCCGCGCGCGCGCGCCCGGGTGCCGATGGGCGCCTCGACCCGCAGCTCCTTCACGTTGGCGGTCGCGATCCACAGCGACGTCTGCGCACCGGTCATCGCCGGGATGAGCGTGCTGCAGTGCGCCTCGTCGGCGAGCAGCGTGACCGAGACTCTACGCGGTGAGGGCGACGACATGCGGAACCGCCCATCGTTCCCCGCCCGGCGCGCGCCGGCCACTTACCTGCGAAGGGGCGTCAGAGCGTCTTGCGCGCCTCGCGCTCTTCCGCCCCCAGCTTCGCGACATCCTCGAGGCACCGCTCGCTGACCTTCTTGTAGATGCGCGGGCTGGGGTTCTCGGCGTACAGGTCGTCGAGCGGCACCGGCGCGCCGAAGGCAATGATGACCTTCTCGCCGTTTCCCGTCGCGTTGCCCGCGAGGTGCTTCACCAGATCGTTCTGCAGGCCGTTGATGAACACCGGCAGCACCTTGGCGCGCGACTGGTGGATGATTCGCCCGACGCCAGGCTGCGCCGGCAGCAGAGCATAGGGATCCCCCGACAGGTTGCGCTTGCCCTCGGGGTGCAACCCGACGAACGCCCCGCCGCGCTTCAACAGGCGCACGGTCTCGTCGATGCTCGCCAGGTTGAGCGGCGCCTTGGAGCGCTCGCGGAAGACCGGCGGGTACATGGCGAAGAAGCTCATCAACCCGTTGACCGCGAAGCCGAGCGGCTGGTCGTAGAAGAAGTTCGAGCGCACCGGGAACACCAGCCGGTGCGGCATCCCGCGGCGCACCAGGTAGGCGGCGATGGCGTACAGGTCGAAGAAGCTGCGGTGGTTGGCCACGCAGACGAAGCTCTCGCCCGGGTCGAGCTTGGGCAGGCGCTCCTCGCCGATGACGCGGCGTACATTCTTCACGCCGGCCTCGATCCAGCGTGACCCGATCTCGCGCTGGCACCAGCGCACACCCCGATCGAGCGCACCTGGCTCGAAGGTCCTCTTCACGAAGCGAATCTGGGCTCGTTCGATCGGCGTCAGCGCCGGCGAGTCGGCGAGGTTGTCTTTGAGCTTTTCGAGCATCGGGGCGGGGCATGATACCGCGCTCTCGTGCTAGACCGCAGGTGGATGAAGCGGTCTCCGGCGTTCTCGAGCTTGGTCACCGCCGTCGCCAGCGTGTGCGTCGCCAGCGGCATCATCGTCGCCTGCGCCAACGGCTCCTCCCTCGGCATCGAGACGGGGGACGCCGGCTCCACGGCCAACATAGACCCGGGCCAGCCCACCGAGATCTCCCAGCCGGTCCCGACGCACCGGGACGCGAGCAGCCTCGGAATGCTCCCCCTGGGCGACGCCGGGGAAGCGGGCGCCGCCCAGGGGACCGTCACCCTCGACGCCGGCGCCGACGGCGGCAACGGTTGCGCAGCCATCGGCCCGAGCTTCGTCTGCGGCCTGAACCCCCAGTGCGGCTGCCCCACCGGCGAGACCTGCGACATCAGCGACGAGACCACCGGCGCCACCACCTGCATCAACGCCGGCGCCAGCATCCAGGGGGACGAGTGCTTCGTCTCCAGCGACTGCCAGGTCGGTTTGACCTGCTTTCTCGGCGCCTGCCGCCCCTATTGCACCGGTGACACGCTGGGCGGCCCCTGCACCGGGACCGGCCTCGGCACCTGCGCCCAGGCCAGCTCCGGGGACCAGAACATCCCGAACGAGGAGGTCTGTTACGTCAGCTGCGATCTGGCCAACCCGGCCGCCGCCTGCGGGGCGAACGGCTGCGTGCACGCCGGCGGGCAGACCAACTGCGAGACGGTCGGCTTCGCCACCTCGGGCGAGGCGTGCACCGACCCGACCGACTGCGCCCCCGGTTTCGCCTGCGTCACGTTCACCACGACCGGCAGCGACGCGAGCTCGTCCACGTGCCAGGAGTACTGCACGTTCCCCACCGGCAGCTGCTCGGTGGGGGAGACCTGCCAGCATTTCTCGACCGACATCGTCCTCAACGGCAAGACCTACGGATTTTGCCAGTAATACCAACCGCCCTGCTCCATCTTGACGACCGGCCGGTTCGGTCGCACGTAGAGGCCGACATGTCCGCCAATCCGACCAGCACGCTCCCCGAGAACGTCCGCCAGCAGCTCACCGACCTGGTGAGCACGAACGAGGTCATCCTCTTCATGAAGGGGAACCGGCATTTTCCGCAGTGCGGCTTCTCCGCGCAGGTGGTGCAGATCCTCAACGGACATTTGAACAAGTACCAGACGGTGAACGTGCTGCAGGATCCGGCGATCCGCGACGGCATCAAGGCCTTCTCCAGCTGGCCGACCATCCCGCAGCTGTACGTGAAGGGGGAGTTCGTCGGCGGCTGCGACATCATCAAGGAGCTGCAGGGCTCCGGTGAGCTCGCCAAGCTCCTGGCGGACACGGCGCAGGCCAAGGGGGCAGCCGGCGGCGCGGCGGCTCCTGGCGCGGCTGCCAAGGGGGCGGCGGCGAAGGCTCCGGCCATCAAGATGACCCCCGAGGCGGTCGCCGCGCTGAAGAAGGCGCAGGACGACGACGCGGCTGGTGGTGGCGCCCCCGGCGTTCTGCGCGTGGAGATCGACCCGCAGTTCTCCGTCGACCTCTTCTTCGGCGACAAGGCCGACGGGGACTTCGTCGTCGACGCCGGCGGCATCTCGCTGCACGTCGACCAGGACACCGCGACCCGCGCCGACGGCCTGTCGATCGCCTACGTCCAGGGGCCGAGCGGCGGCGCCTTCCGCATCGACAACCCCAACGAGCCGGCCCGCGTGAAGTCGATCACCGTCGGCGAGGTGAAGAAGCTCCTCACGGAGAAGGCGCCGTTCACCTTCTTCGACGTCCGCCCGGAGAACGAGCGCTCGCGCGCCAAGCTGTCCGAGGCGCAGCCGCTCGACGATGCGGCCTACGCCAAGCTCGAGTCGATGGATCGCAAGGCGATGATCGTCTTCCACTGCCACCACGGCGGCCGCTCGCGCGCGGCGGCGGAGCACTTCCTGCGGGAGGGCTTCACCAACGTGTACAACATGGAAGGCGGCATCGACGCCTGGTCGGAGACGGTCGATTCGACCGTCCCGAGGTACTGAGCGTGAGCGACCATCCCACCGATTTCACCGGCAGCGTGCCGGAGGCGATCAAGGCGGCCATCGTCGGGCAGATCCCCGACGCGGTCGTCGAGGCGAGCGGCGGCGGCGGGCACTTCACCATCAAGGTGGAGAGCCCGGTCTTCGCCGGCAAGTCGATGCTCCAGTCGCAGCGCCTGGTCTACGGCGCCATCGCCCACCTGATGGCCGGTGACCGCGCGCCGATCCACGCCGTGGATTCGCTGGTTACGAAGTCCGTATAGAGCAGCGTCGCGCCCCGCGTGACCCCCCGTCCTGAATCAGCGAGCGCGATTCGCGCTCGCTGATCAGGCGAAGCGGCTGGCGACGCCCTTGAGAAGGGTCTGCGCCACCACGACGACGGCGTCGACGCGGGCGCCCACGGCGCGGATCACCTTGCCGGCCTCGGGCTTCGAGCCGCGGTTCAGTGCTTCGACCGAGTCGTGCACCTGGACCTCGAGGTGGGCGAGGTAGAAGTCGCGCGCGTCGGTGAGG
>JAMFST010000459.1 GCA_026225435.1 Labilithrix luteola | reverse complement strand
GCCGTCGAACTGTGCCGGCAGGTCGGCGACGAGGGCGCTCTCGCGGCGGTCCTCTGGCAGGCCTGGCTGTTCGATTACACGCGGGCCAATCACGCCCAAGCGACCGCCATCGGGCGGGAGCTGTCGCACCTGGGGATGGGGCGCGCGCGGGTGGTGGTCGACGTGGCACCGACGCCCAGCGGAGCGACCGACGCGCTGGTCATCGAAGGGGCACGCCTGACGGCCAACGGGATCGACCGGGTCGAGTTCCTCATCGCACCGAACAAGGGGGAAGATCCGCGGCCGCTGCGGAAGATCGCCAGCGGTGGCGAGCTGTCGCGCGCGCTCCTCGCGTTGAAGCGCGTGCTCGCGGGGGACGGGCCGGCGAGCCTCTACGTCTTCGACGAGGTGGACGCGGGCGTCGGCGGCGCGGTGGCCGAGGTCATCGGCAAGGCGATCGCGGACATCGCGCAGCACCGCCAGGTCCTGTGCATCACCCACTTGCCGCAGATCGCCGCCCAGGGGGCCGCCCACTTCGTCATCGACAAGCGCGAGACGGACGGACGCACGGTGAGCCGCGTCACTCGCCTGGGCGAGGAGGAGCGGGTCGACGAGATCGCCCGCATGCTCGGCGGCGTGAAGGTCGGCGAGGCCACCCGGCAAGCCGCGATCGAGCTGATCGCGTCCTCACCGAAGCGTCCGGCGGTGGCGTCACCCAAGATGAAGGCGGCGCCTGCCGGACCCAAGCCCCCCGCCTCCGGTCCTCAGCTGCGGGCCAGTGGATATTCTTCCAAGTCCACGCGCACCAAGCCTTCGAGCCAGGGGAACGCGTCCAGCGCCGCGCGATAAACTTCCTGGGCGATGCGCCGGTAGCTGGCGTGACCCTGCTTCGCGCTGCGCAGCTCCACCAGGTGAAAGAGCTCGCGCAGGTTCATCTCCCAGAGGACGCGGACGCGGAACGCCAGCGGCACCACGTACTGCGCCTCGTAGGGGTGGGTCGCCGCCATCACGGACCACGTCTCGCGCGCTCGCTCCATGGCCGCGCGGTACTCCTCGGCGACCCCCATCTCCTCGAGCTCCATCGGCTCGTCGAAGCCCAGCCTGGTGCCGAGCCGCTGGGGGAACGGGGAGAGCATGCGGTGCCGCTGCAGGTCGCGGTAGGCACCGAAGTCGGTGGTGATCTCGAAGGTGAGCTTGGTGGTCTCGAGGGCGCGCGGTGCGGGATCGAAGCGCCCGCGGCGCTCGAGGGCGGTGCGCAGGACGCGAGCGAGCTGCTCGTCGCTGGCGGCAGCCACCTGATCGCCGAGCGAGTAGGCGTCGACGTCGGCGCTCTCGTAGAAGAGCGCGTGGACCACGCGAAGGAGCGCGTCGGGATCGCTGCGCAGGAGGCGCACCGGGGGGAACGATTCGGGGGTGCTCGGCGACGGCGCGATCGCCTCGTCGGACTCGAGCAGCTTCGGCGTGATGCTCGTGAGCGCCTGGCGGTACTCGTTCACCGCCACGTACTTCACCAGCGTCGGGGTGATCGTCGCG
>JAMFST010000458.1 GCA_026225435.1 Labilithrix luteola | reverse complement strand
GGACATCACCAGGCGCGCCCGGCGCAGCGTCACCGACGCCGGTGGTGACCCCGTGAAGGCCCCGTCGCGCCTCGTCTCCCGGCTCTCCGGGCTCACCGTGATGGTTGCTCCCCTGCTGGTGATCGCGTCCAGTGTCATGACCTCGTGCTCCATCCCGGACGCCTCGCGGGTCACCACCGTCGGTGGCCCCACCGGTCCGAACGAGGACCTCTACAAGCAGTACGTCGACCCGTACCTCGCGCGCCGCTGCGCCACCCTCGACTGCCATGGGCAGGTGGGGCGGCCGCTGCGCCTGTACTCGCAGCTCGGCCTCCGCCAGAGCGACGCCGGCGTCATCGACCCCATCGACGTCACCGGGTTCCGCGGCGAGCCGACCACCGACGCGGAGAAGCACGCCAACTACGAGGCGGTCGTCGGTCTGCAGCCCGAGGTCATGGCCCAGGTCGCTGCCGACCTCGGCGTCGGCTCCGATCGCCTGCTCCTCCTCTTGAAGCCGCAGATGCTCATCCCCCACAAGGGCGGGAAGATCATCAACCAGGGTCAGGACAACGACAACGACACCGACCCGACCACCCTCGGGTACGACTGCATCAACACCTGGCTCGGCGGCGGAGTCCTCTTCAACGAGCTCGACGCGAACCACGTGGGCACGCTCGACCCGTTCCTGGTCAGCTCGTGCGCCGAGGCCACCTCGGCCCCCTGAGAGTGGATCCTTCCATGCGACGGCTGGTTCCTCGTTGATCCAGTCCTCGCCGAACGTGGCTCGCGCGACTGGATCGGTCGGATCCTCGGCGGATCGGCCCCGTCCCTGGTCCGCGGGAGCCCGTTTGTACCAGCCCCTCCGGGAAGGAATGGATCTCAGGACGTCCATCTCGCTCCCCGGCGCCCAAGGTAGGGCGATGTCGGAAGTTGCAAAATTGGCGAGAAAAGCGCTCTATCAGCGCGACAAGCGGGGCAAGGCTCTGCTCTTGCTTTAGTCTGTCCCGGATTCGCCTCGGTCGTGTCCCGCCTTATCTGAATTACCAAATCCACTCGTGGAGGTTGTCGTGCCGAAAACTCGTTCCTCGTCCGGTCGCCGTCGCATGTCCCGATGGCCGGTCGCTCTCGTCCTCGGCCTGGCTGCTGGGACGCCCGCCCTCAGCGCGCTCGTCGCCGGCTGCAGCAGCGGCGGCGATGACAGCAATGGCAGCAAGAGCCCCACGACCTCGACGGAGAGCATCTCGACCTCCGGAATGTGGCCCGCGTCCGAGCAGACCACCGAGGCGATCGGCGTGGTCACCTGGCGCGCGGCGGAGCAGAGCGACGGCTCCTTCAAGCTCGACGGCCTCGACACCAGCGGCAGCGTCGCCTGGACGATCAACTACGTCCCCACCGCGGACGGTGTGAGCTTCGTCTCCCCCGCTGGCGAGATGGACGTCGACTCCACTGGCATCACCCAGAACACGCTCGACCCCGCGTCGAAGTACGGTCTCGCGGCGCTCAGCTACGATCTGCAGGCGAGCGGTTTCTCGCTGCCGGACAGCGACCTCGAGCTCACGTCGGTGCGTGACCTCGTCTCCGGCCCCGATGGCGGCGACGCCGGGCTCATCATGGCGATCGACGGGGGCGACGGCGGTCTCATCACCGACGCCGGCAAGCTCCTCGACGGCGGCGATGGTGGTGCGCTCGTCAAGGACGCCGGCTCGCTCGTCACCTGCGGCTTCAAGGCGCTGCTCACCGCGCTGGCCGGCACCCTCGGCACCTTCGTCAACCAGTGCGCCAACGCGAGCGTGACCTTCGCCGACGGCGGGATCGGCACCTCCTTCCAGAACAAGTGCAACAACCTGGGGAGCACGTTCGCCAACTCGTTCACCTCGGGCCTGAAGGCCTGCACCAGCGGTGACGCGGGCACGGGCACCAAGACGACGTCCACGGATGGTGGCAAGGCGACCACCACGTCCTCGGCGAGCCCGACCAGCACCGCCACCGGCGTCCCCCTCGTCAACCT
>JAMFST010000457.1 GCA_026225435.1 Labilithrix luteola | reverse complement strand
GTCGCCGCCGGCATCAAGGCGGGTCTCGACGCGGCCGAGGCGGATCCGGACTGCCGCGCGGTGGTGCTCACCGGGCGAGGCGATCGCGCCTTCTGCGCCGGCGGGGATCTGAAGAGCACCTCGGGCGACACGCCGTTCACCTTCGAGCCGTCCGAGCCGCGCAACTTCGTCGTCGCGCTCTTCGAGCGGATGGGCGCCTGCCGCCTGCCGATCATCGCGCGGGTCAACGGCCACGCCATGGCCGGCGGTCTCGGCCTGCTCTGCGCCTGCGACATGGCCGTGAGCACGGACCGGGCGAAGTTCGGCACGCCGGAGAGCGGCATCGGCATCTTCCCGATGATGATCCTGCCGTACATGATGCGGGTGCTCCCGGCCCGCAAGCTGATGGAGCTCTGCATCACCGGCGAGCCGGTGGACGCGAACGAAGCGCTCGCGCTCGGCCTGGTGAACTACGTGGCGCCGGCCGCGGAGCTGGATGCGAAGCTCGACTGGCTCCTCGAGCGCACGGTGAACAAGTCCCCGTCGGGCATCCGCCTGGGCAAGATGGCCTTCCGCGCCATGCGCGACATGACCCTGAACCAGTCGCTCGAGTACGCCCAGGTGATGCTGGCGATGATGACGCAGACCAAGGACGCGACCGAGGGGATCGTCGCGTTCCGCGAGAAGCGCAAGCCGCACTGGACCGGCAAGTAGGAGACGAACATGACCGAATCGAACGCGAAGAGCACCGGCAGCACCGGCAGCACCCTCAGCATCGGCTGCGGCTCCGGCTTCTGGGGTGACAGCTCGCTCGGCTCCGCGCAGCTGGTGAAGAGCGGCGCCATCGACGTGCTCGTCCTCGACTACCTGGCCGAGATCACCATGTCGATCCTGGCGCGCATGAAGCAGAAGAAGCCGGAGCTCGGCTACGCGACCGACTTCGTCGACGCGGTGATGCTGCCGCTGGCGAAGGAGATCAAGGAGCGGAAGATCAAGGTCGTCGCCAACGCCGGCGGCGTGAACCCGCTCGGTTGCAAGGAGGCGCTCGAGCACGGCCTCGCCAAGCTGGGCATCTCGCTCAACATCGCCGTCGTCACCGGCGACGACGTGCTCGCCGAGGTCCCCAGGCTGCGCGAGCGCGGCGTGAAGGACAACGAGAGCGGCCGCGCGCTCCCCGAAGCGCCCGTCTCGGCCAACGCGTACCTCGGCGCCTTCCCCATCGCCGAGGCGCTCCGTCGCGGCGCGGACGTCGTCATCACCGGTCGCTGCGTCGACAGCGCCGTCGCGCTCGGGCCGCTCATCGCCCACTTCGGCTGGAAGGCGAGCGACTACGATCTGCTCGCGCAGGGGAGCCTCGTCGGGCACGTGGTCGAGTGCGGCGCGCAGGCCACCGGCGGCGTCTTCACCGACTGGCGCACCGTCGAGGAGGGCTGGAGCGACATGGGCTTCCCCATCGCCGAGTGCGCGGCCGACGGCAGCTTCGTCGTGACCAAGCCGGCGGGCACCGGCGGCCTCGTCTCGCCACGCACCGTGGGCGAGCAGATCGTCTACGAGGTGCACGACCCGGGTCGCTACATCCTCGCCGACGTGGTCTGCGACTTCACCCAGGTGCACCTCGAGCAGGTCGGGACGGACCGCGTGAAGGTCACCGGCGCCAAGGGGCTCGCGCCGACCGGCGACTACAAGGTCAGCGTCACCTACCCCGACGGCTTTCGCTGCACCGGCAGCTTGATGATGGCCGGCTACGAGGCCGGGCCGAAAGCGAACCGCGTCGGCCACGCCATCCTCCAGCGCGTCAGCCGCGTCCTCGCCGAGCGCGGCATCGAGCCGTTCCGCGAGACGTCGGTGGAGGTGATCGGCACCGAGCGCTACTTCGGCGCCGACGCCGACAGGAGCCCGGCGCGCGAGGTCGTGCTCGTGCTCGGCGCCTCGCACGCGTCCGACAAGCCGCTCGAGCTGCTGTCCAAGGAGATCGCCCCGGCCGGTACGGCGATGGCCCAGAGCATCACCGGGTTCGCCGGCGGTCGCCCGCGGGTGCAGCCGATCGTGCGTCTCGCCAGCTGCTTCGTCCCCAAGAGCAGCGTCGCCATCCAGGTTCACGTCAGCGGTGACGCGATCACCGTGGCCACCGAGGTGCCGGCGAACGCCAGCGTCGCCAGCGAGGGCGGGTCGGCCTTCGTCTCGTCGAAGTCGGCTAGCGGTGCTGACGGTAACAATGTTACGGCCGCGAAGGATCGCACCGAAACGGTGGCCCTCCGCGAGCTCGCCCACGGTCGCTCGGGTGACAAGGGGAACACCGCCAACATCGGCATCCTCGCCCGCGAGCCGCGCTTCCTCCCCTGGATCCGCGACGCGCTCACGCCCCAGGCCGTCCAGACGTACTTTTCTACGCTCGCGCACGGCGAGGTTCGCCGCTTCGAGTGGCCCGGTCTGTCGGCGCTGAACTTCGTCCTCGGCGACGCGCTCGGCGGCGGCGGGGTCGGCTCGCTTCGCTACGATCCGCAGGGGAAGGCGCTGGCGCAGATCCTCCTCGAGATCCCCGTCCCGGTCCCGGCCGGCTGGCGCTCGTGACGGACTCCGCGCGCGGCAACGAGCGCGCCTTCTCCCGTCTGCCGCGCGAGCGCCGGGTCGCCGACATCCTCGGCGCCGCCCGCGCGGTGTTCGCCGAGAAGGGCTACGACGACGCCTCGGTGGCGGAGATCGCCCAGCGCGCCGGCGTGGTCGAGGGGAGCGTGTACCGCTACTTCGAGCACAAGCGAGCGCTGCTCGTGAAGGTGGTCGAGGACTGGTACGAGGGGATGCTCTCCGACTTCGACGAGCACCTGGTGATGATCCACGGCACGTGGAACCGCCTGCGCTTCATGATCTGGAAGCACCTGTCGGTCATCGAGAAGGATCCGGCGATGTGCCGCCTGGTCTTCGGCGTGCTGCGCCCCGGCGACGACTACCGCGACACCACCGTGTTCGATCTCAACCGCCGCTACACCCGGCGCACGATGGAGATCCTGCGCGAGGGGATCGCCGCGGGCGAGATCCGAAGCGACATCCCCCTCGGGTTCGCTCGCGACATGATCTACGGCGGGGTCGAGCACCACGTCTGGGCGTTCCTTCGCGGCGAAGGCGGCGTGTCGGTCGACGCCGCCTCCGACGCCATCACCGCGATCATCCGCGGCGGGCTCGGCAGCCCGGGGCACGTCGACGTGCCGCTCGCGGCCGTCGCCGATGCCGATCGCCTCGCGCGCACTCTCGCTCGGCTGGAGAAGGTCGCCGACCGTCTGGAAGTCACGTCCCCCAAACCGCGGAGAGCAAATGTTTCGCAAGGTCCTCGTCGCCAACCGCGGTGAAATCGCGGTGCGCGTGCTGCGCACGCTGAAGCGCCTGGGCATCCCCAGCGTAGCTGTCTTCCATTTCGTCGACCGCGCAGCTCCCCACGTGGAGATGGCCGACGAGCGGGTCGAGCTCACCGGCGCGGTGCCGTCGGCGGCGTACCTCGACTCGGCGCAGATCCTCGAGGCCTGTCGCCAGCTGAACGTCGACGCGCTCCACCCGGGCTACGGCTTCCTCTCGGAGAACGCCGACTTCGCCGAGACGGTCACCAGGGCCGGCATCCGCTTCATCGGACCGGACGCCGCGGTCATGCGCCTGCTCGGCGACAAGATCCGCTCGCGCGAGCTGGCCAAGAAGGCGGGCATCCCCGTCTCGCCCAGCGTGGAGCTCACCGGCCTTGCCGACGAGGTGGCGACCGCCGCCAAGCTCGGCTTCCCGCTGCTGGTGAAGGCGTCTGCCGGCGGCGGCGGCAAGGGGATGAAGATCGCCCGCGATCTCCCCGAGCTGGAGAGCGCCGTCACCCTCGCCCGCAGCGAGGCGGCTCGTTACTTCGGTGACGCGCGCATCTACGCCGAGCGCCTCCTGCTCCGCCCGCGCCACATCGAGGTGCAGATCCTCGGCGACGGCCAGGGGAACGTGGTGCACCTCGGCGAGCGCGAGTGCTCCATCCAGCGCCGCTACCAGAAGATCATCGAGGAGAGCCCGGCCTCGGCGATCGACCCGAAGATCCGCACCGCCATCCTCGACTCCGCCGTCGCGCTCACCCGCGAGGCGAAGTACGGCAACGCCGGCACCGTCGAGTTCATCCTGGGCGAGGACGGCACCTTCTTCTTCCTCGAGGTGAACGCGCGCCTGCAGGTCGAGCACCCGGTGACCGAGCTGGTGACCGGCATCGAGCTGGTCGAGGCGCAGCTGCGCATCGCCGCGGAGAAGAAGCTGCCCTTCACGCAGGAGCAGATCACCTTCAGCGGCCACGCCATCGAGATGCGCGTCTGCGCCGAGGAGCCGGAGCGCGGCTTCCGTCCGGCGGTCGGCCGCATCGGCCTCCTCCGCTTGCCGCGCACCGTGGACGCGCGGATGGACAGCGGCGTGCGGGAGGGCACGACGGTCACCTCGGCGTTCGATTCGCTCCTTCTCAAGCTCATCGTCCACGCCGAGACGCGCGGCGAGGCGGCACTCAAGGCGCAGACCGCACTCCAGGAGCTGACACTCCTTGGCGTCTCGACCAACATCGACGCGCTCGCTCGCATCGTCGGCAGCAAGCCGTTTCGTGCGGGAGACCTGCACACTGGTTTCCTCGAGGAGCACCCGACCTTGATCGAGACACCAGTGGATCCGAAGGCCGAGGAGCACGCGCGCATCATCGCCGCGCTCGGCGATCCCGATTTCCGCCGCATCGCCTTCGCCACCCCCGAGCCGCACGCGTCCATCGGCGCGTTCCGGAACTGACCATGCCGACTGATCCGGAATCCAAGAACACCCAAGTCGAGGTCGTGGCTCGCCGTCCGGAGCTACGCGTGCGACTCGACGTTCGAGAGTACACAGTCGAGCTCATCGGCGAAGGGCCAGAAGACACCGTCGCGGTCCTCATCGACGGCGACGTTCACAGCGGCTCTCGCTTCGTCGATCGCGACCGCATCTGGGTCCGCACCGGCGGCCGCACCTTCGTCTTCGACCGGGTCAACCCGATCGCCGCGGCCACCGGCGGCAAGGGGAGCGCCAAGGGGGAGATCGTCTCCGACATGCCCGGCACCGTCGTCGCCGTGCACGTGAAGGAAGGGGATCACGTGGCCACCGGCGACGCGCTCCTCACCATCGAGAGCATGAAGCTGCAGATCACCATCGGCGCCGAGCGCGACGGGGTGGTCGCCAGGATCGCCGTGGAGCCGAACGCGACCTTCGATCGCGGCGCGCTCCTCGCCATCGTCCGTCCGGAGGAATCCTCGTGAGCCAGGTCCTTTCATCGCAGGTCCGCGCCGACGCGGAAGAGTTTCGCCGCCGCTACGCCTTCAACAAGAAGCTCTCGCAGGACCTGCACGCGCTGCAGCACCGCGCGCGGCACGAGCGCGGCGAGCGCGACATCAAGCGGCTCGTCCAGCAGGGGAAGATGACCGTGCGCCAGCGGCTGGACAAGCTGCTCGACCCGGGCACGCCCTTCCTCGAATTCTCCACCCTCGCCGGCATCACCAGCGAAGGGGGCGAGTCGCCCGGCGCGAGCGTCGTCACCGGCATCGGCATCGTCTCGGGGCGCGAGGTGGTCATCAACGCCGGCGACCCGACGATCAAGGGCGGCGCCTGGTACCCGCTCTCGGTGAAGAAGATCATCCGCGCGCTCGACATCGCCATCGAGAACCACCTCCCGGTCGTGCACATCTGCGACAGCGCCGGCGGCTTCTTGCCGCGCCAGTCGGAGCTGTTCCCCGACAAGTACATGGCGGGGCGCATCTTCCGGAACCAGGCGCTCCTCAGCAAGATGGGCTGCAAGCAGCTCTCGCTCGTCATGGGGCACTGCACCGCCGGCGGCGCCT
>JAMFST010000456.1 GCA_026225435.1 Labilithrix luteola | reverse complement strand
GGCGAGCAAGCGCCCCTCCCCTGGACGGACCTCCAGCGGCCACTCGAACCACGAGCCGGAGGTCGACGGAGGTGGCATCGCGTTGCTCCCCTAGTCACTACCTCGTAACGCTTCTGTCAATGTTGTCGCCGTTGACGCACAGCACTACGGTGCGCGCATGAAGCTGCACATCAACGGGACGGTCCGCGACGTCGAGGAGCCGGGCGATACGCCGCTCCTGTGGGTCCTGCGCGACGAGCTGGGGCTGGTGGGGACCAAGTTTGGCTGCGGCATGGCCCAGTGTGGCGCCTGTACGGTGCACCTGGACGGCAAGCCGACCCGATCCTGCGTCCTTCCGGCAGCGTCGGTGGGGGACCGCCACGTGACTACCATCGAGGGGCTCTCGAAGGACGGGCCGCACGCGGTGCAGAAGGCCTGGCTCGAGGCGGACGTGGTGCAGTGCGGGTACTGCCAGTCCGGGCAGCTGATGACCGCCGCGGCGCTGATCGAGGCCAAGCCGGATCCGACCGACAACGACATCGACGCGGCCATGTCCGGCAACGTGTGCCGCTGCGGCACCTACCAGCGCGTGCGCGAGGCGATCCACCTGGCGGCGAAGATCCGCAAGGGGGCGGCCAAGTGAGCGCCGCCGTCTCGCGTCGCGGGTTCCTGGGGCAGGCCGCCGGCCTGGCCATCGCCTTCTACGTGCCGCTCGGCAGCGGTCCGAAGGTGGCGCAGGCTGCGGCGGAGAAGGGGGCCAAGGCTGCGGCCAAGGCCGTTCCGCTCCCGCCGGCCAACGCCTTCCTCCACATCGGCACCGACGACTCGGTCACCGTGCTGCTGGCCCACTCCGAGATGGGGCAGAGCATGTGGACCGCGCTCCCCATGCTGATCACCGAGGAGCTCGAGTGCGACTGGTCCAAGGTGCGCGCCGAGCACGCGCCCGCGGCCGATGTGTACAAATTTCCCATGTTCGGGATGCAGATGACCGGCGGCTCGTCGAGCACGTACGGCGAGTTCGACCGGTACCGGACCATCGGCGCGACGGCGAAGCACCTCCTGCTGGAGGCGGCGGCCAAGCGCCTGCACACCACGCCTGACCGGCTGACGGTCGACAAGGGGGTCATCACCTTCGGCAAGCAGACGCTCACCTACGGCCAGGTGGCCGAGGAGGCGATGAAGCTGCCGCAGCCGGCGACCGTGAAGCTGAAGGACCCGAAGGACTGGAAGGTCATCGGTCATCCGACGAAGCGCCTCGACTCGCCGGAGAAGATCGACGGCACGGCGAAGTTCGGCATGGATGTACAATTTCCCGGGCTGCGCACCGCCGTGGTCGCGCGGCCGCCGGCCTTCGGAGCCAAGCTCGTCTCCTACGACGACTCGGCGGCGCTCGCCGTGCGCGGCGTCGAGAAGGTGGTGCGCACCACCGACGGCGTCGCGGTGGTGGCGAAGAACTTCTGGGCCGCCAAGCTCGGGCGCGACGCGCTCAAGATCCAGTGGCAGCAGCCCGCCGACGGAGGCGTCAGCACCGCCAAGCAGATCGCCGAGTTCCACGACCTGGCGAAGAAGCCAGGCGCGATCGGCACCAACAAGGGGGACGTCGACGCGGCGATGGCCTCGGCCGCCGGGAAGATAGAGGTCGACTACGGCTTCCCCTACCTCGCCCACGCCCCGATGGAGCCGCTCAACTGCGCGGTGAAGTTCGAGAACGGCAAGGTCGACGTCTGGACCGGCACCCAGTTCCAGACCTTCGACCAGGTGGCGGTCGCCAAGGTGTTCGGCGTCAAGCCGACCGACGTGGACATCCACACCATGTTCCTCGGCGGCGGCTTCGGCCGGCGCGGCAACCCCAAGAGCGACTGGATCGTCGAGGCGGCGGAGATCGCCAAGGCCACGGGGCTCCCCATCAAGACGGTGTGGACGCGCGAGGACGACATCCGCGGCGGCTACTACCGGCCGTCCTACCTGCACCGGGTCACCGTCGGGGTCGACAGCCGCGGGATGCCGGTCGCCTGGGACCACGTCGTCGTCGGGCAATCGATCATGGCGGGCGGCCCGATGGAGGCCATCATGGTCAAGCACGGCGTCGACGAGAGCTCGGTCGAGGGGCTGGGCGACAACCCCTACCTCGAGAGCGTCTCCGCCAAGCGCGTCTCCCTCCACTCGCCGAAGACCGACATCCCGGTCCTCTGGTGGCGCTCCGTCGGCAACACGCACACCGCCTTCGCCATGGAGTGCGCGATCGACGAGCTGGCGCATCGCGCAGGAAAGGATCCGCTCGCGTATCGCCTCGCGCTCCTCGAGGGGAAGACCCGTCACGTCAACGCGCTCAAGCTCGCGGCCGCCCGCGCCAGCTGGGGCACGCCGCCGGAGAAGGGGCGCGCGCGCGGCATGGCCATCCACGAGTCGTTCGGCAGCATCGTCGCCGAGGTGGCCGAGGTGTCGGTCGACAACGGCGTCATCCGCGTCCACTCGGTGACCTGCGCGGTCGACTGCGGTGGCGTCGTGAATCCGCTCGGCGTCGAGGCGCAGGTGCAGGGGAGCGTCGCCTTCGGGCTCACCGCCGCGCTGCACGGCGAGCTGACGTTCGAGAACGGCCACGCCAAGCAGAGCAACTTCCACGACTACAAGCCGCTGCGCATGTACGAGATGCCGGTCGTCGCGGTCCACACCATCGACAGCGGCGCCAAGCGCGGCGGCATCGGCGAGCCGTCCACGGCGCCGATCGCTCCGGCGGTCGCCAACGCGGTCTTCGCGCTCACCGGCCAGCGGCTGCGCTCTCTTCCCCTTCGTCTCGCGTGAGGATCATGGCGTCAGGTACAAAGATGCGTCACGGGCTGTTCGTCACCTCCGCTCTCGCCGCTGTCGCGGCGGTCACCTTCGGCTCTCTCGTCTCCTGCGGTGGTCCGCCGGCCAGCTCGACTCCTCCCGTGCCGACGCGCGAGCAGGGTCTGGCCGCGTGGGGCACCATCAACACCGTGCTCCAGCACCCGCGCTGCCGGAACTGTCACCCCTCGGGCGACGCGCCGCTGCAGGGGGACGACAGCCGCCCGCACGTGATGAACGTGCAGCGCGGGCCCGAAGGGGAAGGGCGCATCGGCGAGCAGTGCACCGCCTGCCACGGTCCGGCCAACCCTCCGGCGAGCTACGGCGAGCACACGCCGCCGGGCGAGGCCAAGCCGTGGCACATGCCGCCGCCGGACATGAAGATGGTCATCGTCGGCATGGCGCCGGGGCCGCTGTGCGAGCAGGTGAAGGACCCGAGCCGCAACGGCCACAAGGACATGAAGGCGCTGCGCGAGCACTGGGACGATCCGCTGGTCACCTGGGGCTGGAACCCCGGGCTCGGCCGTGCGCCGGTGCCCATCCCGCACGATCAGCTGGTGGCCGCCTTCGAGACCTGGTCGGCTGCCGGAGCGCCCTGTCCGCAGTGACCGGGTGAGCCGGTCCGGAGGTAGACTCCCGGGCCATGAAGAAGAGCCAGCACCTGGTCGATCCGGAGCTCGCGCGGTTCCTGGAGAACATGCCGAGCTTCGACCTGCGGGACGAGGTGCTGCCGGAGATGCGCCGGGTGTTCGACGCGACGCCGTCACTGCCGGCGGTGGAGCTCGACGGCCCGGTCGACGTCAGCGGCGTGGTGCGCGAGGAGGTGCGCATTCCCGGTCCGGTCATCGGCGGCGTGCCCTCACCGGACGTACGCATCGTCGTCTACCGACCGGAGATGGGCTCCGCGAAGGGGACCGGCAAGCGCGCCGGGCTGCTCCACCTGCACGGCGGCGGCTTCGTCCTCGGCACGCCGGAGCGGGTCGACCTGCGCAACAAGTACATCGCCGCCGACGTCGGCTGCGTCGTCGCCTCGGTCGACTACCGCCTCGCGCCGGAGACGCCGTTCCCCGGGCCGGTGGAGGATTGCTACGCCTCGCTGCTCTGGCTCCATCGCCAGGCGGGTGCGCTCGGGATCGATCCTTCGCGCATCGCGGTGAAGGGGGAGAGCGCCGGCGGAGGTCTGGCCGCCTGCCTCGCGCTGCTGGCGCGCGATCGCAAGGAGGTGGCGCTGTCGCACCAGTTCCTCGTCTACCCGATGCTCGACGACCGCACCGCGTCGGCCACCGAGGTCGACCCGCACGAGTACTCCGGCGAGTTCCTGTGGACGCGCGAGAACAACCGCTACGGCTGGCGCGCGATGCTCGGCGGCAAGGAGCCGGGCGGCGACGACGTCTCCCCTTACTGCGCGGCGGCGCGGGCGAAGGATCTCGGCGGGCTGCCGGCGACCTTCCTCCAGGTCGGCTCGCTCGACCTCTTCGTCGAGGAGAACGTCGACTACGCGCGGCGCCTGCTGCGCGCCGGCGTCCCCACCGAGCTGCACGTCTACCCGGGCGGCTTCCACGGGTTCGACCTGGTGCCCGACACGAACATCAAGAAGCAGTTCGCCCGCGACTCGCACCTGGCGCTGCGCCGCGCGCTCGGCAAGATCTTCATCGACCGACCCAGTTAATCCAAGGCGAAGTGGATTAGAAAGGCTTTCGCTACACTCAATGGACGTTTGCTCTGGCGTCTCGGCCGCGTCAGGTCAGGAAGTCGGTCACCGCGGTGGCGAACGGCTTCGGCGCCTCGAGGCAGGAGAGGTGCGCCGTCTCCAGCTCGATGTAGCTCGAGCGCGCGCCGGTGTCCGGGTTGCGGATCCGGTCGCGGAGGAAGCGCGCCGTCGCGATGGGCGTCGACGGATCGTACAGACCGGCGATGACCAGCGTGGGCGCGGTGATGAGCGCGCAGGTCCGCCGCTGATCGGCGTCACGGAGCGCGGCGCACGTGCCGATGTAGCCGTCCGGTGAGCTCCCCGCCACCAGCTGCCGGAGCACGTCGACGGTGTCCTTCGCGCGGGCGATGAAGCCGGCGGTCAGGCCGCGCTCGACGACGCCGTCGACCACCGCGCCCATGCCCTGAGCGCGCACCAGCTCGATGCGCTCCTGCCAGCCGGAGGGCGGCCCGAACTGCGCCGCCGTGTTCGCCAGCACCAGCTTGTCGATGCGCTCCGGCGCCCGCACCGCCAGCGCCTGCCCGACCGCGCCTCCGAGCGACACCCCGCCGAAGTGCACCTTGTCGAGCGACAGCCCGTCGAGCAGCTCGATCACGTCGAGCGCCAGGCGGTCGAGCGCGTAGCCACCGGGGCGGATGCTGGAGCGGCCGTGGCCACGGGCGTCGTAGCGCAGCACGCGGAACGACCGGGCGAGCGGGCGGACCACCGGCGCGAAGAGCGCCATCGAGGTGCCGAGCGAGTGCGACAGGACGAGCACCGGCGCGTCCTCCTGCCCGTCGAAGCGGTAGGACAGCTCGACGCCGTCACCGACGGTGATGCGCCCCTCGGTGGCACCGATGCTCGAGCTCGGACCTGCGCTCACGAGAGCGCCTCGGTGAACGACGCGGCGGTCTTGGCGCGGACCTCCTCGAGGGTCACGTCGGTCGCCAGCTCGATGAGCCGCAGCTCCGCGCGCCCGCGCGTCACGGCGAAGACGGCGAGATCGGTCACCACCAGATCGACCACGCCGGCGCCGGTGAGCGGCAGATCGCACGCCGGCAGGAGCTTCGATTTCCCCTCCTTGTCGGTGTGCTCCATCACCGCGACCACCCGCTTCACCCCGGCGACGAGATCCATGGCGCCGCCGACCCCCTTGATCATCTTCCCCGGCACCGTCCAGTTGGCCAGATCGCCGCTGGCGCTCACCTGCATGGCGCCGAGGATGGCGAGGTCCACGTGCCCGCCGCGGATCATGGCAAAGCTGTCCGCCGAGCTGAAGAACGAAGAGGTCGGCAGCTGCGTGATGGTCTGCTTGCCGGCGTTGATCAGATCCGGATCGACCTCGTCGTCGTACGGGAACGGGCCGATGCCGAGCATGCCGTTCTCGCTCTGCAGGGTCACCTTGATCCCGGCGGGGACGTGGTTGGCGACGAGGGTCGGGATGCCGATCCCCAGGTTCACGTAGAAGCCGTCGCGCAGCTCGCGGGCGGCGCGCGCCGCCATCGCGTCACGATTCCAGGCCATGGTCGTTCTCTTTCAGGTGTGCGCGCGCGGGCGCGTGGTGCGAAATTCGATCTTCTTCTCGTAGCGCCCACCGGCGAGGACGCGGTCGACGTAGATGCCCGGGGTGTGCACGTGGTCGGGGTCGAGCGCGCCGGCCTCCACGATCTCTTCTACCTCGGCGACGCAGACCTTCCCCGCCGTCGCCATGTTCGGATTGAAGTTCCGCGCGGTCTTCCGGTACACGAGGTTCCCCTCCGGATCGGACTTCCACGCCTTCACGATCGACAGGTCGGCGCGCAGCCAGCGCTCCTGCACGTACGTGACCCCGTCGAACTCCGCGGTCGGCTTCCCTTCGGCCAGCTGCGTCCCCACCGCGGTGCGGGTGAAGAACGCCGGGATGCCGGCGCCGCCCGCGCGGATGCGCTCCGCCAGCGTCCCCTGCGGCACCAGCTCGAGCTCGAGCTTCCCCGAGAGATACAGCTGCGCGAACAGCTTGTTCTCGCCGACGTAGGACGAGACCATCTTCTTGATCTGCCCGTTGTCGAGCAGCTTCCACAGACCGAAGCCGTCGGCGCCGCAGTTGTTGGAGATGATCGTCAGGTCCTTCACGCCGGAGGCGAGCAGCGCGTCGATCAGGTACTCGGGATTGCCGGAGAGGCCGAAGCCGCCGGACATGATGGTCATCCCGTCGAAGAGGACCCCTTCGAGCGAGGCGGCCGCGTCGGACCGAACCTTTCCGGAGGCGGCCGTCACGTGCCACCTCCTTCGAGCGCGCGGCGCACCTCGGCGACGTCGTGGAAGGCATTGTTCGCTGCGGGGAGCCCGCAGTAGACCGCGCTTTGCAACAGGACCTCCTTGATGGTGTCGAGGGACACGCCGGCTTCGAGCGCGGCGCGGCAGTGCAGCTTGAACTCGTCGCGCCGGTTGAGCGCGATGGTCGTCGTCAGGACCAGCAGGCGTCGCGTCTCGTGCGACAGCCCCGGGCGGGTCCAGATCTCGCCCCACGCGTGCCGCGTGATCAGCTCCTGGAACTCCTCGTCGAAGGGGGTGCGCTTCGCCGTCGCGCGGTCCACGTGCGCGGCGCCCAGCACCTCGCGTCGCATGGCGTCGCCCTGGGCGCGCCGCTCACTCTCATCCATCCCGGTCCATCCTTTCGAGAACGGTGTCGATCTGCGCCTCGGCGCTGCCGAGGTACTGCTGGGGATCGAGCGCGCGGTCCAGCGTCTCGACGGAGAGCGCGCGCGTGACCTCGTCGTCGGCGGCGAGCGCCTGGCGGAGGCTCGTCCCCTCTTGCGTGGCCTGGCGTGAGGCCGCGGCCACCTTGGCGTGCGCGGCCGCGCGGCCGATCACCTTGGCGAGCTCCATCGACACCGACTCGGCCATCACCAGGCCGTGCGTGATGCCGAGGTTCGCCGTCATACGCGGGGCGTCCACCTGCAGCTTGGGGAGCATCGCGGCCAGGTGCCGGAGCGAGCCCGCCACCAGGCGAAACAGCTCCGGCAACGTCTCCCACTCGGCGTGCCAGCCGCCGAGGCCGCGCTCGTGCTCCTGCGGCATCGCCGCCAGCAAGGTCGCCACCAGCCCGGGCGCGCGCGTGGCCGCGTGGAGCGCGACGGCGCAGGCCACCGGGTTCTTCTTCTGCGGCATCGTCGAGGAGCCGCCTTCGCCGTGCGCGGTCGAGACCGTCAGCTCGCCCACGTCGGTCTGCAGCAGCAGGCTCAGGTCGCGCGCGATCTTCCCTAGCGTGCCGCCGAGCATCCCGAGCGCGCACCCCACCTCCACCAGCCGATCGCGCAGCGCATGCCAGGTCGTGTCGGCGCGCGCGAGATCGAGCTCCGCGGCCAGCGCCTGCAATATGGCCGGCCCCGCGCTCCCCAGCGAGGCGAGCGTCCCCACCGCGCCGCCGAGCTGCAGCACCCGCGCCGACTCGGCGACGCGCGCCAGCCGCTGGCGATCGCGATGGACCGCGTCGAGCCAGCCGGCCACCTTCAGCCCCAACGAGGTGGGCAGCGCGTGCTGCAACCAGGAGCGTCCGGTGAGGATCGTCCGCCGGTGTGCGCGCGCCATCTCCGCCAGCGACCGCTCGAAGGCGCGCAGCTCGTGATCGAGCCGCGCCAGCGCCCGCCGCAGCTGCAGCACCAGGCCGGTGTCGATGGCATCCTGGCTCGTGGCCCCCCAGTGCACCCAGCGCGCCGCCTCGGCGTCGATCGCGGCCACCGCGGAGGTCAGCGCCTCCACCAGCGGGATGGCCAGGTTCCCCGAGCGCGCCGCGCCGGCCGCCAGCTTGCTCCGCGCCGCCTCGTCGAAGCGCAGCGCCGCGGCCACGCGCGAGATCGTCTCCGCCGCCGCTGCCGGGATCACGCCGTCGCCGCCTCTGCGCGCGCGAGCGCCGCCTCGAAGTCGAGCAGACCGCGCAGCTGGGCGGCGTCGTCGAAGAGCGACTCCATGTGCGGATCGCCCAGCAGCTCGGACAGGATCGCCATGAGGTCAGAGATCGAAGAAGACCGTCTCGCGGTCGCCGGCGAGCTCGACGTCGAAGCGGTAGCCGTGGTCGTCCTTCGCCGCGATCAGCGTGCCGCGTCGCGCCTCCGGCACGAGCGCGAGGATCGCGTCGCCCTCGTTGCTCGCCTCACCCGCGAAGTAGACCCGCGTGACCAGCCGCTTGATCAACCCGCGCCCGAACACGCTGACGGCGATGTGCGGCGCCTGCTCCTGCACCCGACCGGGGAAGATGGTGCGGAAGCGGTACTCCCCTTCCCTCGACGTCGACGAGCGCCCGAAGCCGAGGAACGAGTCCCCCTCGTCCCGCACGAAGCGCCCCGCGGCGTTGGCCTGCCAGATCTCGATCATCGCGTCGGGCACCGGCTGCCCCTTGGCGTCGAGCACGCGCCCGTGCAGCTCGATGACCCGCCCCTTCACCGGCCCGCGCGCCTGCGCCACGTGCAGGAGGTAGTGCTCCGCGGGGAACAGCTCGGCCCGCGCCCCCAGCTCGCTCGCGCTCACCAGATCGGCGCCGCCTTTCCACGGCAGCCCGTAGTGAAAGAACGGCCCCACCGTCTGCCAGGGCGTCTGCCCGAAGAGCTCGGGGCTCTGGTTGTCGAGCCGCTCACTCATGGCGATCCTCGAAGGGCGTCGCCGCGTGACCGCGCAGGACCACGTCGAAGAGGTAGCCGAGCGCGAAGCTCGCCCGCGTCGTCGCGATGTCGAAGCGCGCCACCATCCGCTGACGATAGGGCTCGGGCACCGCCCCGGCGATGGGGTCGATTTCGATCAGCGGATCATCGGGAAAATACATCTGCGTCACCAGCCGGGTGGCGAAGGCCGGCCCGAGCAGCGACAGGTGGATGTGCGCCGGCCGCCAGGCGTTCTCGTGGTTGCCCCAGGGGTACGCGCCCGGCCGGATGGTCGTGTACTGGTAGCGCCCCTCGGCATCGGTCACCACCAGCCCCGCGCCGGTGAAGTTCGGGTCGATGGGCGCGTTCCACTGATCGGCCACGTGGATGTACCGGCCGGCGGCGTTTGCCTGCCAGATCTCCATCACCGTGCTGGCCACCGGCCGGCGCTGCTCGTCGAGCACCCGCCCGCTCACCACGATGCGCTGCCCGATCGGCACGCCCGCGTGCTGCGTCGTCAGATCCGCGCGCGCCGGCCCCATGAGGTTCTCCGCCGGCCCGGTGCGCTCGGTGAGCGTCTGCGGGATCTCGATGAGCGGCTGCCGCGGCGAGCGATCGACCGTGGAGCGGTAGGGCGGGAAGAGCGACGGCGGCTGGCCGGCGTCCTCGGGCGCGTGAGGCGGAGCTTCGTCGGCGGTGGTCGTGGTCCGCGTCATGGTCCGCGCCATTGTCGCACCTGCCGTCGCGCCTTCACCAGCGAGACAATTCCAATCCGCGTTATTGGCAAACCCACGGCTCGGCTCGCGCCTCGCATTGTATAAGATCCGCATGACGAGCCGCACCCAGGTCGCGATCATCGGCGCCGGCCCCGCGGGCCTCTTCCTCGCGCACCTGCTGCACCGCGCCGGCGTCAGCGCGCTGGTCATCGAGAACCGCAGCCGCGCCTACGTCGAGGGGCGCGTGCGGGCCGGGGTCCTCGAGCGCACGACCGTCGAGCTCATGGACAAGCTCGGTGTCGGCGCGCGCATGCGCCGCGAGGGGATCGTCCACCAGGCGACCAACATCGCCGTCGGCGAGCGCCTCTTTCGCGTCGACTTCACCGAGGTGTCCGCCGACGCGCTGGTCATGCTCTACGGCCAGTCCGAGGTCATGCGCGATCTCGGCGACGCCGCCGTCGAGCGCGAGATCCCCATCGTCTACGAGGCGAGCGAGGTCGCGCTCCACGACGTCGACAGCGACGCACCGAGCGTGACCTTCACCCACGAGGGGAAGGTGCAGCGGATCGCCTGCGAGTACATCGCCGGCTGCGACGGCTTCCACGGCGTCAGCCGCGGCACCATCCCCGAGTCGGTGCGCACCACCTTCGAGCGGGTCTACCCGTTCGGCTGGCTCGGCGTCCTGGCGGACGTGCCCCCCTGCATGCACGAGCTGGTCTACGCCAACCACGAGCGCGGCTTCGCCCTCGCCTCGATGCGCTCCCCCACACGCAGCCGCTACTACGTGCAGTGCTCGGTCGAGGAGAAGCTCGAGGACTGGCCCGACGAGCGCTTCTGGGACGAGGTCTCCTTGCGCCTCGGTTCGAGCGTCGCGCCGCACATCACCCGCGGTGCCTCGTTCGAGAAGAGCATCGCGCCGCTGCGCTCCATGGTCTGCGAGCCGATGCGCTGGGGCCGCCTCTTCCTCACCGGCGACGCCGCGCACATCGTCCCGCCGACCGGCGCCAAGGGGCTGAACCTCGCCGTCTCCGACGTCATCTTCCTCGCCGAGGCGCTCGTCGAGCGCTACGCCGGCAACGGCAGCGGCAGCACCGCCGGCATCGACGGTTACTCGGCGCGCGCGCTCGCTCGGGTATGGCGAGCGGAGCGCTTCACCTGGTGGTTCACCTCGCTGATGCACCGTTTTCCGACGATGGAAGGCTTCGACCGACGGATGCAGAGCGCGGAGCTGGAGTACCTCGCCGAGTCGAAGGCGGCGCGCGCGGTGTTCATCGAGAACTACATCGGGCTGCCGCTGTAGACTCGGCGGAAGTGCCATTCGGAACCACCGTCCTGGTACCGGGTGCGGGGATCGACCCCGCGCCCGAGGCGGCGATTGTTGCTCGCACCGCCTCGGCGTCAGACAATTTGTAGATAAGCCTAGAAGGCTACGGCCATGGATTCACCGACATATTGGCCGTCCGGTGCTGCACCGTCCATGTCCCATTCGACCAATTTGACAGCTCACACGAGAAGGCGTGCATGGTGGGCGACAAATCTGCGAACGCGTGCTGGAAGAAGCACGCCGAGTTGTTACTTAAAATAGGATTCCCAGGTATTTCGATAAAATTCCCCGCCGGCGCGCTACCCACCAGCACACGAGTCATCCACTTCAACCCTTTGTTCGGGCAGCTGCCGCCCGGATCGCCTTCGGCCGTCTCGATCGCGAGATAGTAGTTCCCGGCATTATACATCATGTCGGGAGCACCAAATCCGATTGGGTTCGCCGTTGTATTTGGGATGAATGCGACGGCTGTGGGCTGTGCCCCCCCGGATTGACCAATTTCCAATGCGACGAGGCCCTGAGGCGTCGTAGCGCTTGCAACCATTATCGGGCTGAGGACGCTGGGGTCGGTCGTTTCTTGCAGCCAGTACAAGTAGTAATTTCCGCTCACCGGATCTTTGAAGAGATTCGGATTCTGAGCATTTTGATCGTACGGCCCCGTAACCACGACGGACCCGGGATTCGATAGAGAGCCTAAATCCTGAAAGCTACCGTCGTGGCTTTCACGAAGGACAAGAAATCGCTGATTCGGATCGTTATAATTCATGGTATTTACCATATAAAACGTTCCGTTATCGTAGACAACCGATGGCCAACGGTACCCAGTG
>JAMFST010000455.1 GCA_026225435.1 Labilithrix luteola | reverse complement strand
TGCGCGTGAATCCGCCCGCTGGTCCGCTTCATTCCGCGCGGCTCGGACCGATACGAACGGAAACGTTGGCACCCGAACGCCACCACCGTCGCTTGAGCATGCCCCTCGTCAGTCGCCTTCTGGCGGCCTGGAGGCGTATCTCTTGAGCCCTGCAAATCCGGCGTACCCGAACAGAACGGTGATCGAGATCATCGATCCCCACGTGCCGACCAGCGAGGGCTCGATCGAACCCAACCAGCCACAGTTGGCGACACCAAGGATGAAAGCGGCCCAGACCGTCCACGCGGGCGGCAGCGGTTCCCCGAGACGCGCACGAAGCGCCGCGCGCATCAAACGAGATGGCCGCGGACGACGAGGTTTCTCGACGATCGGCTCTGCCCGCGGCGGCGTCTCTCGAGCGGCGAGCTCGCTTTCGAGGGCAGCGATCCGCTCCTGCGCGGCGGCCAGCTCGTCGCGGTAGTCGGCCATATCGACCATCCTACCTGACCAGCCTTTCGCGCGCCTGGGGCAAGATTCTCGGACGCCAGGCAAATGGGCACTGAGCAGTCCAGCAGGTAGCGAGTGCGGTGCCATCCCGAGAGGCGCCACCACCACTCGCACCTTTCTGCGCAACCTGAGCGCTCCGACGGCCGATAGGACCACACAACCTGCCGGAAGAGACGCTTGGCTGCGGGAGCCCCGCACCGCCGCGCCTATCCCTCTCCGGCCGAAAGGCTCGATCCTCTATGAAGCTCGTCAAACCGATGGCCTTGTCGTTCCTGTGTCGGCCGCTGCTCCTCCTCGGCCGTCAGCGCTTTGCGGTGACGAGCATGGTCGGCTTCGCGCTCTCAGACGGGACGCCACGGCTCATCTCGGAGATCGAGCTCTGGCCGGCCATCGCGAAGGCCTCCGCCGGCCTCATCGACGAAGGCCTTCCCAAGGCCCGCGGCGAAGCGCTGCTCTTTGGCTCCTGCCACACCCCCGGCACCAAACCACTCCCGGTCTCCTTCGCGCGGATGCAGCTCGGAGCGATCGACAAGCGGCTCGCGGTCATCGGCGACCGGTACTGGCAGGAGAGCGCGTGGAAGAATCCGACGACGGAGCCGGTCCCGTTCACCGAGATGCCGCTCGGGTGGGAGCGGGCATTCGGCGGTCCCGACTACGCGAAGAACCCCACTGGGCGCGGTATCGCGGTCGAGAACGGGAAGACCGCGCTCCCCAACATCGAGCCGGCGCGAGGCCTTCTCTCGGCCAAGTCGGACCGCCCGGACCCCGCGGGCTTCGGTCCGCTCGATCTACAGTGGCCGCAGCGGATGCAGCTCGCCGGGACCTACGACGCCGCCTGGCTCGAGAAAGGCTTCCCGGGGTACGCCCGCGACACCGACCCGGCGTTCTTCAGCATGGCGCCTGTCGATCAGCGGATCACCGGCTTCTTCACCGGCAACGAGCCGTACATCCTCGAGAACGTCCACCCGTCGCGTCCGAAGATCTGCGGCGTGCTTCCCGGCGTTGCAGCGCGGACCTTTCTCCGCGGGCGCGGGAAGGACTTCGAGGAAGTACGGACGCGGCTCGAGACGGTGGTGTTCCTGCCGGGGCTCGAGATCGGCGTTCTCGTGTTTCGCGGGACGGCGGACATCGAGGAGGACGACGCGGCGGACATCAGCCACGTGTTCGCGGCGTGCGAGGATGCGGCGGCGCCGCGGGATGTCGCGCACTACCGCTCCGCCTTCGAGCGGCGCATCGACAAGGACGAGAGCCCGCTGCTCGCTTTGCAGGAAGACGACATGCTGCCGGGCTTCGCCAAGGGCACCGGGCTGGACGCGATCCTGAAGGAGGTCGCCTCGAAGGTTCAAGGTGGTTCGGGCGGAGTGAAGGAGATGGTCGAAGGCCAGGTGCGGCAGCAGCTCGAGGCGCAGGGGCTCGACGCCGGTGCCGTCCTCGCCAAGGCGAAGGCGAATGAGCCGGCGGAGCTGCGGAAGCTCGCCGAGCTCGACGCGCTGGCGAAGAGTCCCGATCTCCTGACGCCGGCCGGGCTCGCGGCGCTCGAGACGGCGATCGAGGCCGCCGTGGAAGAGACGAAGGCCTACAGCGACAAGGCGCTCGCCGAGGCGCAGGAGAAGGTCGCGCACCTCCCGAAGAAGGAGCCCGAGCCGGTGCGGCCGCCGCAGCCGCAGGCTCCGCACATAGTCGAGTCACTCGAGAAGGCCGGGAAGCCGGCGGACGCGACGATGCGCGCGAAGCTCGCGCAGCTCGATGACATGTCGATGAGCGCGTACCGGGAGACGGCGCACTACATGGACGCGGGGGAGGGCAATGACCTGTCCGGGCGCGCGATGGAAGGCGAGGACCTGCGCGATGCGCTGCTCGCCAGCGCGAACCTGACCGGGACGAACCTGACCAAGGCCAACCTGTCCGGGGCGCTGCTCGCGCACGGGATCTTCAGCGACACGCGCTTCGACAACGCGAACCTCGCCGGCGCGAATCTCGGTTCCGCGCTCATGGACGGCGCGAACTTCGACGGCGCGGATCTGGCGAGGGCCGTGCTCTCCCGCGCGAAGATGGCATCGGCCTCATTCCGCAACGCGAACCTCACCGACATCGAGCTACTCGAGGCGGTGCTCGGTGCCGTCGACTTCGAAGGGGCGACGATGCCGGACCTGTCGTTCCTCCCCGGGCAGGATCTCACCCGGTGCCGCTTCGCCAGGGCGAAGCTGAACAAGTCGAACTTCCTCGAGGTGAAGCTCGACGGGGTGGACTTCTCCGGCGCGATCCTCGAGCTGGTCACCTTCCTCACCGTCTCGGCCAACGACGCGAGCTTCCGTGGCGCGGATCTCACCAAGCTTCACGCCGTCTCGGGCTGCTCCTTCCGCAACGCGAATTTCGACGGGGCGAACCTCGCCGGCGCGTTTCTTCGCGGCGCGGATCTTCGCGGGGCGAGCTTCGTCGGCGCGAACCTTACGGGCGCGGATCTCTCGGAGTGCAACCTGGCGGGCGCGAAGCTCTCGCGGGCGAGCGCGCGGGAGGCGTCGTTCGTGCGCGCGGACCTCACCGGCGCCGATATCCAGGACTCGGACCTGATGGAAGCGATGCTGCAAAAGTCGACGCTGAAGGGGGCGAACCTGTCGCGCGCGAACCTGTTCTCCGCAAACCTGGGGCAGATCCGGCTCGACACGGCGACGAAGGTGAAGGACGCGAACCTGAAGCGCGCCTTGCTGCAGCCGAAGCTCGGCGCGTCGTCCTGAGCGTGGGCGGGCGTTTTTCCGCAACCGCCGGGTGAAGCGGTCGAAGAGACGTCATGACCACCGCGCCGACCGATGACGAGCTGCGCTCGCTGCTCGCGATGGGGATGCCACTCTCCGAGCTCGATCTGAACGGGCGCGATCTATCGCTGGTGCCTCTGAAGAACGCGATCTTCGACCGGGTGCAGCTCGCTGGGGCGACGTTCCCATCGCTCGAGGGCGCCGTCCTTCACGGCTGCATCCTCGATCGCGCCATTTTCACCGGCGGGGAAGGCGTGGCCTTCAGCAGCTGCTCGGCGCGCGGCGGCGCCGTCGGGCGGGGGCCCGTGAATGACCCGGCCAGTAAACACAAGGGCCAGCCAGGCCCCGGCGTGCGCCGCGCCCGCCAACCACAAAGGGCCCGCAAAAAAAACAACCACACCCGCCG
>JAMFST010000454.1 GCA_026225435.1 Labilithrix luteola | reverse complement strand
CGTGGTTCTGGCTGGTGATTTCGACGCGGCCGGTTTTCAGGTTTTTCACCGGATGGTTGGCGCCGCGATGGCCCTGCGCCATCTTCTCAGTTTTACCGCCGAGTGCGATGCCAAGCAGCTGGTGGCCGAGGCAGATGCCGAAGATGGGCTTCTTCCCCAGCAGATCGCGGACGGTGCCGACCGCCTGGGTCAGCGCCGCGGGATCTCCCGGGCCGTTGGAGAGGAAGACCCCGTCCGGATCGAGGTCGAGGATCTGCCTGGCCGTGTACGTCGGCGGGACGCAGGTGACCTCGCAGCCGGCGTCGACCAGGCAGCGCAGGATGTTCTTCTTGGTGCCGTAGTCGATGGCGACGACGCGGCGGCGCTCGGTGGTGATGCGGCTGGCGCGGAGCATGGCGTCGGCATCGGGGTGCCAGTAGCCGCGCCCCTGGCGGAAGGCGTACGGCTCCTTGGGGGCCACCTGGCCGACCAGGTCGAGCCCGTTCATGTCGGGGGCGGAGCGGGCGCGGACGAGGAGGTCGTCGACCGGGACGGTGCCGAAGGCGGCGTTCTGCGCCCCGTGGTCGCGCAGGTGGCGGGTGAGCCGGCGCGTGTCGATCCCCTCGATGCCGGCGATGCCACTGCGAGCGAGCCACTCGTGCAGGGTGCTCTTGCTGCGCCAGTTGGAGGCGATGGGGCTCGCCTGGCGGACGATGAGGCCGGCGGCGCTCGGCTTGTCGTCGAGCGACTCGCTGTCCTCGCTGTTGATGCCGACGTTGCCGATCTCCGGCGCGGTCATGGTCACCAGCTGCCCGGAGTAGGACGGGTCGGTGAGGATCTCCTCGTAGCCGGTCATCCCGGTGGTGAAGACCGCCTCGCCGACGGCGACGACATCCGCGCCGAGGGCGCGACCAGGGAAGACATTCCGTCCGCGAGGACGAGGTGGGCGCGCGACGTGTCTCCGCTCATGGTGGCTTCTTTACCGGATCTCCGCCGCTGCCGGTGCCACGGCGAACGCGATGCGTCCAGCCGACACCGTGAGCTCGACCCGCCCCTCGACCGCGACCCCGGCGAACGGCGTGTTCTTCGAGCGGCTCACGAGGCGGGAAGGGTCGATGGTCCAGCGGTAGGCGGGGTCGAGGAGGACGAAATCGGCGCGCGCCGACTCGGCCAGCCGCGGCGCGGTCAGGCCGGCCACCTTCGCCGGCGCCCGGGTGAGCGAGTCCACCAGGCGGCCAAGCGGGAGCGCACCCTTCTTCACCAGCCCGAGCAGCAGCGGCAGGCAGATCTCGAGGCCGATCATCCCCGGCGCCGCGTCGGCGAAGGGGACGTCCTTGTCGGCCGGGCCGTGGGGGGCGTGGTCGGTGGCGACGCAGTCGATGGTCCCGTCGGCCAGCGCCTGGCGCAGCGCCTCGACGTCCTCCTCCTCGCGCAGCGGCGGGTTCACCTTGCACGCGGTGCGGTAGCCCATCACCGCCTCGTGCGTGAGGAGCAGGTGATGCGGCGTCACCTCGGCCGTCACGGCCAGGCCGCGCGACTTCGCCTCCCGCACCAGGCGCGCGGCGCCCAGGGTCGACAGGTGCGCCACGTGGTAGCGAGCCTGCGTGTACTCTGCAAGGATCAGGTCCCGGGCGACGATGATGTCCTCGGCGACGCGGGGCCAGCCGCGCAGGCCGAGGCGGGTGGAGACCGCCCCTTCGTGCATCTCCGCGCCGGCGGTGAGGGCGTGATCCTCGGCGTGCTGGATGAGTGGAAGGTCGAAGGTGCGGGCGTACTCCAGCGCGCGACGCATGAGCGCGCTCGAGGTGACGCAGCGGCCGTCGTCGGAGACGGCGATGGCGCCCGCCTCCTTCAAGGCGGCCATCTCGGTGAGCTCTTCCCCCTTCTGGCCCACGGTGATGGCGCCGATCGGGTGCATGCGCACCGGCGACAGCTCGCGCGCCCGGCGCAGGAGCAGCTCGGTGATGAGCGGCGAGTCGTTCACCGGGCGCGTGTTGGGCATCGCGCACACGTCGGTGAAGCCGCCCGCGGCGGCGGCGAAGAGGCCGCTCTCGAGGTTCTCTTTTCCTTCCTGCCCGGGCTCGCGCAGGTGCGCGTGCAGATCCACCAGGCCGGGAAGGAGCCACTTTCCGTGGCCGTCGATCTCGATCGTGCCATCCGGCCCGCTGCCGCTCGGACCCTGGAAGCCGGCGGCGGCATCGCGGCCGAGACGGGTGATGACCCCGTTCTCCACGACCACGTCGACCTCGGCGTCCAGCTCTTGCGACGGATCGATGGCCTGGACACCGCGGAGAACGAAGACGCGAGGCGACGGAAACTTCATCGAGGCGCTTCTCTAGCCTACCTCACCTTGCACGAGCACTGAACTCATGGTCAGTATAAAGGATGCTGCTCCCCCTGGCGCGCCGAAAAACGTCCTGGGTGGCGTATTGCGATGCCTGCCTGGTGGGCTCGCCGGCCATCACCTTCGACGCGCCCAACCTCGCGCGCTCGTGGGCGGTGCAGCGCCTGCGCGGTCTCGGCTGGGTGCACGTCGTGCCGGAGGGGCTCGGCGTTGCCGGCCGCGCGGACGCCGACGCCGCGTGGACGGGCGAAACCTACTGTTTCGACTGCGCCGGCAACCTGCGCATGCGCCGCCAGGCATAGCCGCTTCGCGCGCGTGTCGCGCCTGGACGCGCCGTGGACACAAGAAGGGTGAGCGGTGCGCTTAATTCGCTGGCAGCGGGCGCCGTCTCTCTGGGCAGGCCGGACTCTAGGACCGGTCGCAAGCGAGGAGATTTGGACATGGGAACTTCCGAACGTCAGAACCTGTGGCTCGCGCTCCCGCCGGCGATCGACACCACGATCGAGACCAAGCACGTCGTTCACGTGCCGGCGCTGGACAGCTTCGAAGCCGGGGTGTCCGCGGAGGAGCTCGCCACGATGCCGCCGAAGAGCGGCGAGATCGAGGGGCTGCTCGACGCCTGCGGGCGCAACCCGTCGGCGACGCTGCGCCTGGCGGTGCCCGACTCGCTCTCGGCGATGGTCGCGGCCATCACCTACGAGCACGGGTCGTCGCGGGCCGCTTCGTCGGCGCCTCTCCCGGCCGCCACGCCCGCCTCGGCGACCCCGTCGGCCAAGGCGCAGCTCGGCATCGGTACCGCCCGCATGGCGCGCTCGCGCAAACGGCAAGACTGGAAGATCTGGTCGGCGCCCATCGCGGCCTGCGCTGTCCTCGCCTTCGCACTGGTCCAGTCGAGCGCTCGCGGAAGGTCGGCCCAGGCGGCTGCCCCGACCCACCCGGCCATGATGGTCAACGCGGCCGTCGCCGCCCCCGCCCCCGAGGCTGCCGTCGGCGTCTCCTTCCACCGCGCGGCTCGCCCCGAAGCCCCCGCCGGCGGTGCACCCGCAGCCACCGCCATCCCGGCCGGCCGCAGCCTCGAGATGGCGCGCGACGCCGCCCGCAGGGGCGACACCGACACCGCCTCCACCCTCTACGCCCGGGCCGTCTCCGAGGGCGAGCAGCCCTGCGAAGCCTGGACGGAGCGCGCCGCGCTGGAGATGGCCGCCGGCCACAGTGAGGAGGCCCTTCAAATGTACGACCACGCCCTCGCCACCAACGCCCGCTACGTCCCGGCCCGCCTCGGCCGCGCCGACGCCAACTGGGCCGCCGGCCACAAAGACGTCGCCGAGAAGCAATACGCCGACATCGTCGGCTCCGTCTCGAGCGACCTCTACCCGAAACGCGTCGCCGAGCGCTCCGGCGCACCCCCAGCCCCCACCCGCGTCACCCTCAAAACCGAAACCACCACCGAAGACCCCCCGGCAGTCGCAACCGAGACAAACTGACTCAACTACGCGGTTCGCTAACGACCCGGAGCGGCCAGCCTCGCAAGCCTCTCCGGCCCCAGTGTCCGGGTGTCGTGCGCAGCACGACGTCGCCGAAGGCGATCAGGGGAGGCTCAAAAAAACTCCCGTTTTTTTGAGGGGGGCGGGAGCCCCCACCTGGGTGGAAACAAACCAAAAAGGCCTGCCGCTCTTAGCGGCAGGCCTTTTGTGGTTTGTGCGAAGGACGAGACTCGAACTCGTACAGGAGTTACCCCGCTGGTACCTGAAACCAGTGCGTCTACCAATTCCGCCACCTTCGCGTGCTGCGTGGCAAACGCGGTGTAGTGGGGGAGTGAGGGGTACGTCAAGGTGCATGGTGGGGTCGGCAAGGGGGCGTGAAGATTGTGAGTCCGGTGCTCGTCTGAGACATCATGGCGTCTCGCGCCCGCGCGGGGCTGCATCGAACTTGTGAACGACAGGAGCTTTTCCGGATGACGAACGAGCTTGACCTTGAGGCTTCCGAGACGAACGACACGAACCGCCGGGTGGCGACCAGGAGCCGGTGGGGGGTGGTGCTGACGGCGCTCGGGGCCGGCGTGGCGATCGCCCTTGCCGCGGGGTGTGGGTCGAGCACGAGCGATCCCTATCCGTCGGTGCAGAGCTTCTGCGCAGCCAAGGCGAACGCCGAGTGCAAGGTCGCGGCGGACGTGTGCGACCTGACCGTCTCCGACTGCTTGTCGGCGCGAGAGGCGGCCTGCACCACCGACGCCAACCAGGCCGTGTCCGAGGGGCGGGTCTACGACTCGGGGCTCGTTCCCAGCTGCCTCGGCGAGGTGACGACGGCGTACTCGGACAACGACGGCAACCTCTCGGCCACGGACTACCTGCAGCTCACCGACACGTGCGAGCGGGTGTTCGCCGGGTCGGCCAAAGCCGATCAGGCGTGCAGCGACGACTACGACTGCAGCGGGACGCTCGTCTGCGATCCGATCCGCAAGGCGTGCGGGCCGAGCACGCCCACTGCGGGCGGCAAGCCTTGCAACAACCCCGGCCAGATCTGCGACACCGGCTTCTACTGCGGCCAGGACGTCTCTCCCGGCGCCGTCGCCGGCCTTTACACCTGCCTCTCGCGCCCGACGACGGGGCAGAGCTGCAGCGCCACGGTGCTCTGCCTCGAGTCGGACTACTGCAACGACGGGAGCTGCGTGCCCGGGCTCACCAGCGGGCAGTCCTGCACCGCCGACGACCAGTGCCCCTCCGGCTACATCTGCGACCCGTACGTGAAGGTCTGCGACACGACGATCCGCTTCGCGGCCGGCGCCACGGCGTGCGAGGCGTACAGCTCGCTCGACACCGGGACGACGCCCACCATCGACGCCGGGGCGCAGACGACCGACGGCGGCTGAAGAAACGCGGTCGCTGACGTACGAACGACCAAACGGCCGCCGGGGAAACCCGAGCGGCCGTTCTCGTTCGAGCGGCGCGACCCGGAGGCGTCAGCTCAGTGCGCGGCGCCGTTGGGGGCGAGCGTGTTGTCGTTCGCCGGCTTGCCGTCGATCTCGGCGATGTGGAACTCGGTGCGGCGGTTCATCGCCATGTGGTCCTTGGTGTCGTTGGGCACCAGCGGGTTGGCCATGCCGAAGCCCTGCGCGACGAGGCGCGAGGAGTCGATCCCGTGGGACGCCAGGAAGGCGGCGACCGCGTTGGCGCGGTTCTGCGAAAGGGTCATGTTCGCCGTCGTGGTCCCCTTGTTGTCGGTGTAGCCCTCGATGCGCAGCTTGGTGACCGCGGGGCTGTCCTTGAGCGTCTCGAGCAGGGTCGCGAGCAGCTCGTCGTTCGCCGGCGTGTTCTTGATGGTCGCCTGGCCGTTGTCGAACTCGAGCTCGCCGGGCAGGGAGATCTTGGTGCCGGTGATCTGCGCCCGGCCATGGGCGCGAAGGCGCGGCGGCGCGGGCGGAGCCGGCGGCGGCGCCTCGGGCGGCGGCGGAGGAGGAGCGGTCTCGGCGGTGACGTGCGCGTGCGCGCTGCATCCCGCACCCACCGGCACGAGAACCGCGAGCGCCGTCACGGCCAAAAGTACATTCCGAATCGTCATGATGTAGCTGCGCCTCTTCGAACGTTAAAAATAAAAACGCCGACCCCCGAAGTGGAGGTCGGCGCGAGGTCGGCGAGACGTCGAGGACGTCTCGTCGGCCTCTGCTCAGTGTTCGCCGGCCGGGACGGTCGTGTTGTCGTTCGCCGGGGCGCCGTCGATGGCGGCCACGTGGAACTCCGTGCGGCGGTTCATGTGCTTGTGCTCCTCGGTGTCGTTCGGGACGAGCGGCTTGGCCGAGCCAAAGCCCTTCATCTCGAGGCGGGCGCCGTCGACGCCGTGGGCCTGAAGCCACTTGGCGACGCTCTCCGCGCGCTCCTGCGACAGCTTCACGTTGAAGGCCTCCTGGCCGACGTTGTCGGTGTGGCCTTCGATGCGCAGCTTGGTGAGCGACGGGCTGTCGTTCAGGGTGGTGAGGAGCGCCTGGAGGACGGCCTCGTTCTTCGGGCCCTCCTTGATGGTCGCCTTGCCCGTGTGGAACTCGAGCTCGCCCGGCAGGTCGATCTTGGTGCCGTGGAAGTTACCCTTCATCTTCGGCGGCGCCGGCGGGGCCGGCGGCGGGGGCGGCGGCTACGGGGGCGGGGGCGGAGGCGGAGTGGCCGCGGAGATCTGCGCGTGGGCGCTGCAGCCGGCACCGACGGGAACGATGACGGCGAGCGCCGTGACGGTCAAAAGTACATTGCGAATCTTCATGATCTTGTAACGCCTCCTCCAAGCACCGGGAATCCGGCCAGGTTGGGCGGAGACTAATGAAGAGTGGCCCCTCTTGGGAAGAGTTTGGAGATGAAGGGGCCAGCGACACATTTATTCAACGAAGTGGCCCGATTTTTCTCCGAAATGCAGGGGGGAGGGTCCAAGGGCGCAAAAATGGCGCGGGGGCGTGGCATCCTCCCGCCGTGAGCGACGGCGCCGGCGACGGGACGACGAGGCTGAAAGAGCAGCTCGGCAAGCTGCGTCGCGAGCTGGATCTCGCTCTCAGCGAAGGGACCGACGGGCGCGATCTGGGGATCCTCCACGCGCGCGGCCTCGACCGGCTGGTGGCCGATCCCTTCGAGGCGGCGATGGCCAGCGCCCAGGTTCGTGGTCGCACGGCGAGCGAGCCGCCGGTGGTGCTGGCGGCCGCCGGGAGCTACGGGCGCGGCGCGGTGGCGCTGCGGAGCGACGCCGATCT
>JAMFST010000041.1 GCA_026225435.1 Labilithrix luteola | reverse complement strand
AGGGCACGCCCCGCGAGAAGCACAACCTGCGGCGGCACTTTCACTCTCAACTTGCGGTCCTCTGGTCCCAGAGGCCGCTGGCCGTGCGACCGGAATTGCTGAGTGCCCCCGCCAAAGAGAACGCGTACTGCCTGCTGCGTCATCGAGGAGTCCCTCTCGTCAACGCGATGATGAACGGGGTGGCCGAGTTGCGCGTGATGATGTCGCGGCCTGAGCCGCCGGGAGGTCTCCTTCGGGGAAGTGGCGACATCGACAATCGCCTGAAGACCCTGTTCGACGCGCTGTCGATGCCACCTCAGGACAACGCACTGCCAAGAGGCGCAGCTTCGAGTGCGTGAAGACCTACGCCCGGCCCTACGACGTCGTCGTCGCCGCGGTCCTGATCCTCGCGAAGCATCACGCTCCGTCGGAGATCTTGAACGTGACGAGCGACGTCGAAGGGGCGAGCTTCTGGGACGCATGGACGCCGGCCGTGGCCCTGTGCGCCGCGGCCGGCGTGTCGATCTCCGCGCAATCGCTCGAGCGACTCGGAGCGGACATCGCGTACGAGTCAGAGCCCTACGAACCGGCCAAGCCGCCCGAGGAGGTCGAGCTCGACGAGGAGTGGGAGCGGATCTGCGACTGAGCGCTGTTGAAGGCGTTCTGCGAACAGTTCTTCCCGCCTACATCCGGACGAAGCGCTCGCTCCGGTCCTCGCGTGGTTATCTAGTACCCTGGCGGTATCCTGACCGGACTGGAGACTTCTCATGAAGGCTGTACGAATTTACGAATATGGCGGCCCGGAGAAGCTCGTTTTCGATACCGAAGCACCCGAGCCGGTGGTGAGCGGCGACTCGGTGCTGGTCGAGGCGGCAGCCACCAGCGTCAATCCGATCGACTGGAAGATCCGGTCCGGCGCGAGGCAGAAGGACGTTCCGCTGACCCTCCCGGCCATCCTCGGCAGGGACGTCAGCGGAGTCGTTCGTTCCGTGGGCGCCAACGTGCACAACTTCAAGCCCGGGGATCGCGTGGTCGCCCTGGCCAACGCGACCTACGCGGAGCTGGTGGTGGTCGACGCCGCGGTCCTCACGCATGTTCCCGATGGCTGCGATCTCGTCGACGCAGCTGCGCTCCCGCTGATCGCCATGACCGGCGACCAGCTGGTGCGGGTGGCGGTGCGCGGCCAGCGCGATCAGACGATCGTCGTGACGGGCGCGCTCGGCAGCGTCGGTCGGGCCGCCGTGCACACCGCCAGGAAGCTGGGGATGCGTGTCGTCGCCGCCGTTCGTGGCGCGCAGCTCGCCGAGGCCGCTGCGCTCGGGGTCGAGACGCTGGCCATCGATGACCTGGCGGCCATCGGCAAGCTCGCGAAGGTGGACGCGGTCGCCGATACCGTGGGCGGCGAGACGGCGGCCGCGCTCCTGGCGAAGGTGAAGGACGGCGGGACGTTCGGCTACGCGTCGGGGTTGCCGGAGGGGACCGCGGAGAAGTACCCCGCGATCACCGTCACGCGCGTGCTCGCGCGGCCGGACGCCTCGAAGATCCGGGAGTTCGCCGACGATGTTCGCGACGGCAAGTTCGTCCTTCCGGTGAGCCGGCGCATGCCGCTGCGCGAGGCCGCCGAGGCGCACGCGCTGGCGGAGCGGGGTGGTGCCGGGAAGATCGTCCTGCTGGCGCGCTGAGCGCGCCGCGGCGTCAGGAGACTCCGCTCGGTCTCGTTGCCGCCGCGAGATCCGCCTTCATCTCCTCGGCGTTGCGCCGCGGTCCGTAGCCGGGCGT
>JAMFST010000453.1 GCA_026225435.1 Labilithrix luteola | reverse complement strand
TCGCCGGAGACCACCCATGCCGCTGCCCCCGATCGAAGAACGCACGTTCACGGCCGCGTTCGCGCGTGCTCTGGCCACCCGCCCCGACGAGATCGCCCAGATCGACCGCCACGGCAGCTACACCTTCGCCCAGGCGTTCGCGCGGGCCACGCGCTTCTCCGGCGGCCTGGCCAAGCTCGGCGTCGGGCGGCAGGAGCCGGTGGCGCTCCTCATGGACAACTCGCTCGACGCGGTCCACGTCTGGTTCGGGGTGAGCCTGGGCGCCAACATCGAGGTGCCGGTCAACTCGGCGTACAAAGGCAGGTTCCTCAGCCACGTGCTCGACGACTCCGGCGCCAAGGTGCTGGTGGTCGACGACGCGTACCTCGAGCGCGTCGCCGCCGTGGCCGAAGAGCTGACGGCGCTGAAGACGATCGTGGTCCGCGGTCGCGCCGTGGGGTCGGCTCCGCCGGCGGCGCTGGCTCGCTTCACCGTCGTTCCATTCAGCGAGCTCGAGGTCGCCGCGCCGCTCGCGCCCGCACCGGTCAGCCACTCGGACCTGATGGCCCTGATGTACACCTCCGGCACGACCGGCGTGTCCAAGGGGGTCATGGTGCCGCACGCGCACGCGTACACCTACGCCTCGCGCGAAGATCAGGCGCAGCCGCAGCCGGGGGATCGCCTGCTCGTCACGCTCCCCATCTTCCACCTCGCGGGGCAGTGGTACGGCGTGTACCAGGCGCTCATCCACCAGCTGCGCTGCGTGCTCGAGCCGAGCTTCTCGGTCAGCCGCTTCTGGGACATCGTGCGCGAGCAGGGGATCACCTACACCACCATGCTCGGCGCGATGAGCGAGCTGCTCCAGCAGCAGCCGGCGCGCGCCGACGACGCCGACAACCCGCTGCGCCTGGCGGTGATGGCGCCGCTCGCCAGCGACGCGGCCGGCTTCAAGAAGCGCTTCGGCCTCGAGCTCGCGGCGGTGTACGGCATGAGCGAGATCGGTTGCGTGCTCAACGGGCCGCCGGAGACGGTCATCGGCGGAGAGGCGGGGCTCCCCCGACCGGGCTACGAGCTGCGCCTGGTGAACGTCGAGGGGAAGGACGCCGCCGTCGGCGAGGTCGGCGAGCTGTGGGTTCGCCCCGAGCACCCGAGCACGGTGATGGCCGGCTACCACAACCTCCCGGAGAAGACGGCCGAGACGCTGCGCGACGGCTGGGTGCACACCGGCGACGCCTTTCGCGTCGACGCCGAGGGGCGCTGGTTCTTCACCGACCGCATGAAGGACGCGCTCCGTCGCCGCGGCGAGAACGTCTCCAGCTTCGAGGTCGAGCGGGTGATCAACGAGTTCCCCACCGTCTTCGAGAGCGCGGTGGTGGCGGCGCCGTCGGCGGTGGGCGAGGACGAGATCAAGGCGGTGATCGTCCCGCGCGAGGGGCAGACGGTCGATCCGCTGCAGCTGACGCACTTCCTCGTCGAGCGGCTGCCGTACTTCATGGTGCCGCGCTACCTCGAGATGGCGAGCGAGCTGCCCAAGACGCCGACCCACAAGGTCCACAAGCACCTGCTGCGCGATCGCGGCGTGGGGCCGGACACCTGGGACCGCGAGGCTGCAGGGATCGTGTTACGGCGGGGCTCGTGAAGAAGCTCCTCGTAGCCAATCGCGGCGAGATCGCCGTCCGCATCCTCCAGTCGGCCGCGGCGCTCGGCCTGCCGACGGTGGCCGTGTATCCGGAGGACGATGCGTCCTGCGCGCACGTGTCCCGGGCGGACGAAGCGGTGCAGCTGCGTGGCGCGGGGGCGGCGGCGTACCTCGACATCGAGCAGCTGCTCGAGGTGGCGACGCGCACCGGGTGCAACGCGGTTCACCCGGGCTACGGTTTCCTCTCCGAGAGCGCGGCGTTCGCGGCCGGCTGCGCGCGGGTGGGCGTCACGTTCGTGGGGCCGTCGGCGGAGACGCTGGCGCTCTTCGGCGACAAGACGCAGGCGCGCACGCGGGCGCGCGAGCTGTCCATCCCGCTGCTCGCCGGCACCGACGGGCCGACCGATCTCGCCGCGGCGGAGGCGTTCTTCGCCCAGCTGGCGGCACGCGACGGCGATCGGGCGGCGGTGATGGTGAAGGCGCTCGCCGGCGGCGGTGGTCGCGGGATGCGCCCGGTCCGTCGCGCCGAGGATCTCCGCGAGGCGTACGATCGCTGTCGCTCCGAAGCCGAGCACGCGTTCGGCGACGGCAGCCTGTACGTCGAGCAGCTGCTCGTCGGCGCGCGCCACATCGAGGTGCAGCTGGTGGGCGACGGCACCGGCGCGGTGTCGCACCTCGGCGACCGTGATTGCAGTCTGCAACGAAGGCGGCAGAAGGTGGTGGAGCTCGCTCCGGCGCCGGCGCTGGACGAGACGGTCCGCGCGCGGCTCCTCGACGCGGCGGTGCGCCTCGGGCAATCGGCGAAGTACTCCGGGCTGGCGACCGTGGAGCTGCTGGTGCGCGGCACCGACTTCGTCTTCCTCGAGGTGAACCCGCGCATCCAGGTGGAGCACACCGTCACCGAGGAGATCACCGGGCTCGACCTGGTCGAGATCGCGCTGCGCATCGCCGGCGGCGCGACGCTGGCGCAGCTCGGCCTCGAGCAGGGGAAGATCGCGCGGCCTCGAGGGATGGCGGTGCAGTGCCGGGTGAACAGCGAGACGCTGCTCGCCGACGGCACGGTGCAGGCGAGCTTCGGCACCCTGCGCCGCTTCGAGCCGCCGCACGGGCGGGGCATCCGCGTCGATACCCACGGGTATGCGGGGTACACGGTGAACCCGCGCTACGACTCGCTCCTCGCCAAGTGCGTGGTGTCCACGCCGGGGCAGGATCTCGCGCAGCTCGCGCTGCGAGCGGACCGCGCGCTCGCCGACTTCGTCCTCGAAGGTGTCCCGACGACGAACGCGCTCCTGCGGGCGATCCTGGCGCACCCGTCCTTCGCTGGCTGGAAGGTGGACACGCAGTTCGTCGACGAGCACCTCGAGGAGCTGCTCGCGACGGCGAAGACGATCGAGCAGGCGATGGCCACGCGTCATCCGGCCGCGCCCGCGGATGCCCCCGCTGCCGCCGCGATGGCAGCGAGCGCGCCTCCGGGGAGCACCC
>JAMFST010000452.1 GCA_026225435.1 Labilithrix luteola | reverse complement strand
CACCCTCGCGTGATCCGCGCGGAGGAAAATCGCGCAGGCAGGTGGTGCACACGAGCGCCGCTTCTGCCGGCGGCAGCTGGCTCGGCGCGATGCCGACCGTCGCCGTGGCGGCTTCGGCCACGTCGAGCGCCTCCACGGTGAGCATCGGCTTGATGCGGGTCGTCGGGTTCTCGTCGGCGGCCCGGGCCTCGGCGTCCGCGCGGGCATCGGCCTCCGCCTTCGCCTCGGCCGACGCCTTGCGCGCGCGCTCGACGCTGTCCTGGTGCGCCAGCAGCTGCTCGGCGTGCGCCTGGCGCTGGTGGCCGCGCCGGTTCTCGATGTCGCGCACGCGCTCCTGGTGACGGGCCAGCGCCAGCCTCTCCATCACCGCCGCCTTGCGCGTGCGCCGCTGGAAGATGAGCGCGAGGATCCCCAGCGCCAGTGAGAAGCCGCCGATGATGACCACGAACCAGGCGCGCCGCCGCTGCGAGGCGTCCTTGGCGCGGATCGCTTCTCCGCCCAGCTCGGAGGGGGCGACGACCGTGGTGACCTGCGCCTCGTCGCTGCCGGCGTCGAGGCCGCCGTTGGCGAGCAGCTCGTCGTAGTGGCTGCCGGAGATGACCGTGAGGTCGGAGTCGGCGGTGGTGCCAGCGGCGGTGACCTCCACCTTGAGGGTCGTCTCCGCCGCGTCGGCCGCGACGGTGAGCGTCCCCCGGTCGTCGATGATGACCTTGCCGCCGTCGTCGCCGAGCAGCTTGAAGTGCGGGACGGTGCCGGCGGTGGTGACCGCGCAGCCGGCGCCGTCGCGGACCGTCGCGGTGAAGACGAGCACGTCGCCGGCGCGGACGGTGTGGTGGGCCGGCCGGATCTCCAGGCTGGCGGGCAGGCCAGGGTGGGCGCACAGGGCGGCCATGTCCACCGGGGCGACGCGCGGGGCAGGTGCCTGCGGGGTGGGCGTCGACGGCGGCGCGGCCAGGCGGGTGAAGCTGCGGCTGCGGCGGATGTCGGCGATGCAGGTGCCTTCCTGCAGGGTGATCTCGTAGCGACCGGTCTCGCTGACGTCGATCTCGCGCGGGCCGGTCGTCGTGACGAGCGACTGGATGGTGGCCCGCCGCGGGTCCGACGGGGCGGTGGCGCAGTGGTTTCGCCAGCTGGTTCCGCCCGGATCACGGGTGTGGACGTCCACGTGGAGGGTGGGGAGCGGGTCGTAGCACTGGTCGGTGCGGAAGGTGCGGCCGCCGCCGGTGAAGACCAGCTCCTTGCCGTCCTGCGTGACGGTGATCGCTCCGCCTCCGCCGCTGCTGCTGCTGCTCGGCGCAGGGCCGCAGGCGGTGATCCACTGCTGCACGGTGAACAGCTCGTGGAGCGGCCCCTGGGAGTACGCCCCTTCGAGGCTGGGTGCGTCGTCGGCGTAGGCGACGCCTTCGAAGGCGAGACTCGAGGCGACGCCGACCAGGCAGACGGCGCCGAGGAGGCCAACAAAGGCCGCGAAACGCGGGGTTCGAGTGCGGCTGGAGGCTACGGAGGAGGGCAAGAGCACGGGGCGGCGCGGTGAAGCGGGAAAGGGCAGAATCGCCGATTCTTGGTAGAACCGGGGGTAGTTTGGGCATTATGCCACGCCATGGCAAACCCTCGGACGATGCGTTCGACCGCAATCGGCACCCTCACGGTCGCCATGGTCGGATGCGCCCTCGCCAGCGCCGGCAGCGAAGCCCGCGCAGATAACGCGATCCCGGCCTCCAACGGCGCCGGTATGGATACGCACCTGTTCCGGCCCGCCATGGACTCGAAGGGGTTCTTTACGGTCAACGGAACCGAGGTGCTGGGGGCCAACCAGACCAGCTTCGGGTTGATCATCGACTACGGCAACGATCTGCTGCGGGTCCCCTACAAGGGGCAGTCGTCCAACCAGCTGATCAACCACTCCTTCACCGGCACCTTCCAGTTCAACTACGGCATCGCCAACCGGATCGTGGTCGGCGTGGACCTCCCGGTGGGGCTGGTGGTCGGCGATCAGCAGGCCGACCAGAACGGGAACGCGACCTCGCCCAACCAGTGGTCGACGGCCAGCACCAACTCGCAGACGCTCGATCTCATCGGGGCGCACGCCAAGTGGCGCATCACCCGCCTCTCCGACCCGGTCGGCCTCGCCCTCGGTGTCCAGATCGGCGGCTCGCCCACCAGCGCGCCCCACAATGCCGGCGCGGATCCGGGCTTCTTCTACTGGCCGCAGCTCATGGCGGAGAAGCAGTTCGGGACCGGCGGCTGGTTCAAGCTCGGCGCCAACGCCGGCTACCGCGGGCACACCGGGCGAGGCACGGACATCACCCTGCGCAACGGCACCTACGCCGACGGCGACCTCTTCACCTACGGCGGCGCCGCCTCGGTGCGCGTCCTCGACCCGGTCGACATCATCGCCGAGACCTACGGCAGCTATCTCGTCGAGAGCGGCGCCTCGAGCGGCGTCCGCGCCTCCAACGAGGTCGTCGGCGGTCTGAAGCTCTTCGTCGAGCAGAACAGCTACTTCATCCTCGGCGCCGGCCCGCGCTACACGCCCGGCTTCGAAGCGGCCAACGTGCGCGCCTTTCTCGGCTTCGTCTTCGAGCCGAGCATCGGCGACCGCGACGGCGACGGCATCCCCGACGATCTCGACAAGTGCCCCGACGAGCCGGAGGACAAGGACGGCTTCCAGGACGACGACGGTTGCCCGGATCCGGACAACGACAACGACGGCATCCCGGACATCGACGACAAGTGCCCCAACGAACCGGAGGACATGGACGGCGATCAGGACGAGGACGGCTGCCCCGAGGTCACCGACGGTGATCGCGACGGCGACGGCATCCCCGACTCGCGCGACAAGTGCCCGGACGTACCCGAGGACCGCGACGGCTTCGAGGACGAGGACGGCTGCCCGGATCCGGACAACGACAAGGACGGCATCCCCGACGTCGTCGACAAGTGCCCCAACGAGCCGGAGACGTTCAACGGCTTCGAGGACGAGGACGGTTGCCCCGACAAGGGCAAGGTCATCATCCAGGACAACAACATCATCATCCTCGACAAGATCCAGTTCAAGACCGGCTCGGCGGAGATCCTGCCGGCCTCGGATCCGATCCTCGATGCGGTGTCGACGACCATCGAGCACCACCCGGAGTTCGTGTTGATGGAGATCGCCGGCCACGCCGACGAGCGCGCCACCGACAAGTACAACCTGAGCCTCACGCAGCGACGCGTCGACTCGGTCAAGGCGGCGATGCTCAAGCGCGGCGTCCCCGCGTCGAAGGTCCGCAGCAAGGGCTACGGCGAGTACTGCCCGGAGGATCCGGCGCACAACGAGGAGGCGTGGGAGAAGAACCGCCGCGTCGAGTTCAAGATCGTCAAGACGGCAGACGGCCCGACCGGCGTGGAGCTCGGCTGCGCCAACGCGACGTCACACGGCGTCTCGCCGGATCCAATTCCGTAAAGCGGCGGCGTCGGCCGATCGGAGCCCGCTGCGCAGGCGGGCTCGCAAACCTGGGTCGAAGGAGATCCCCGTGTCGCTCGCTTCCAGCGGGAGCGCCTCGGGGCTCGCCTCTTGGACGGGCTTGCGAGGCGAACGCTCTACTCAGGTGCCGCCGTCTCCGGCGTCGCCCGCATCAGCGGGGCTACCTGCGTCCGGCGGGCCGCACACGAGCGCGACGTACGCGAACAGGGCGGGGGTGAAGGTGCCGTCCGCGTTGTACAGATCGAAGCAGGGGGCGGCGGCCAGGTCGGTCGCCATGAGCTGGTCGTCGCAGGCGGTCTCCTTCACCTGGACCGGGGCGCAGCTGCCGGTGACGGCGTCGTTCACGCAGCTCGAGAGCGCGCCCGCGAGATCCGCCTGCGTGCAGGCGCCGCACTGGTCGTACTCGCAGGTGTCGGCGATCGCCTGGGCCTGGGCGCACGCCTGCTCGGCGGGGTCGAGCGCCTGGAGGCAGCCGGCCGTGTTGGCCCAGGAGAAGCTCGTCCCGTCGGCGAGCGCCGTCGTCAGGACGGGCGTGAGGAGCGTGCCCGTCGAGGGGCCGGATACGCAGCCGTAGCAGGACGTGTTCGCCGCGTTGAAGGCGGCGCAGCCGGCGCTGGTGCCGGCGTCGCCCAGGCAGGTGGTGAAGAGCGCCGACAGCTGGGCGCTCGTGCAGGCGCCCGTCCCGTTGCTGGCGAAGGTGTACGGGCCCGTTCGTGGTGCCGCTCCGCTGGGAACGCACGCACCGGCGTCCACCTCGGCGAGGTGCGCGTCGCTGGTTGCGTCGGCCACGTGCGCAGCTCCGGCGTCGCTCCCGGCTCCGGCCGTGTCGTCGCTCGAGCAGGCGACGAGCAACGCGCCGTACCCGGCAGTCATCGCAACCATCGCGACCGTCCCCACTCCGATCAGCGTCCCGACCGTCTTCCGCTGCTTCATTCCGATGCGTCCCCCTCACCAACGTACACTGCGCGGCAGGTGATGCGTCTCTCCGTTCTCGACGTCTCGCCGGTGGTCTCCGGCTCCTCGGCGACCGCCGCCATCGCCTGCTCGCTCGACCTGGCGCGCGCCTGCGACGCTCTCGGGTACACGCGCTACTGGCTCGCCGAGCATCACAACACCAGCGGCATCGCCAGCTCGGCGCCGGAGGTGCTCATCGGGCACATCGCCGCGGTGACGCAGCGCATGCGGGTCGGGTCGGGCGGCGTCATGCTCCCCAACCACGCGCCGCTCCACGTCGCCGAGGCCTTCGCCACGCTCGAAGCGCTCCATCCGGGGCGGATCGATCTGGGGCTCGGGCGCGCGCCAGGGACGGACAAGGTGGCGGCGATGGCGCTGCGTCTGTCAGGGGTTCGCGATCGGGCGGAGAGCCTCGCCGATGCGCGCGTGCGCCTGGCGCTCACCGCCGACGAGTTCCCGCTGCAGCTCGACGAGCTGCTCGCTTTTCTGCGCGACGACTTTCCCGCCGGTCATCCCTTCCGCCGCGTGCACGTGGCACCCAGGGTCGACGCGCCGCCGCCGGTGTGGCTGCTCGGGTCGACCGAGACGAGCGGGAAGCTGGCGGCGCGCCTCGGGCTGGGGTTCGCCTTCGCTCACCACATCAACCCGACCTTCGCGGTCGACGCCCTGCGCGAGTACCGCGCTGCCTTCCAGCCTTCGCCCGCTCCCGGCGCGCGCACCGAGCCGGCCGCGATCCTCGCGCTCTCGGCGGTCAGCGCGGCGACCGAGGACGAGTCCGACCGGCTCGCCTCGAGCCTCGATCTCTCCTGGCTCCGCTCGGGGCGAGGCGAGCGCGGGCCGCTCCCCACCGTGGAGGAGGCACGCGCCTACCCCTACGACGCCGACGAGCAGACGCTCGTTCGCGAGGGGCGCGACCGACACTTCGTCGGCGCCCACGCGGACGTCGCCGCGCGCATCTCCGATCTCGCGACCAGCGCCCGGGTCGACGAGGTCATGGTGTTCACCATGGTCCACGATCACCAGGCGCGGGTCGCGTCGTATGCCGGCCTGGCGCGCGCGCTCGGGATACCTTCGGGGGCATGACGTCACTCCTGGCGCGGCTCGGCGGGCTCGACGCGCGTGTCTCGCGCCGCTTCTACCTGGTCGGCGGGCTCCTGCTCGCGGTGCTGAAGCTCGCCCTCGACAACGCGGTCGTCTTCTCGGCCACCGGGCATGTCTGGTCGCCGCTCCCGTATTACCTGCCGTCGCAGGTGCCGCGCTTCGAGCCGGCGGCGCCCGACTGGTCGCAGGGGTTGCAGGCTCTCCTGGCGCTCCCCTTCATCTGGATCGGCACGTCGATGAGCGTGCGCCGCGCGGCCGATGCCGGCCGCTCCCCCTGGCTGGGCTTTCTCTTCCTCGTGCCGGGCGTGAACCTCGTCGCCATCGCCGTCCTGGCGGCCTTGCCGACGGCGCCCGTCGCCACGTGGGGCGCCGATGCCGGCGCGGCAGGGCCCTACCGGCAGGCGTCGCCCGCCGCGGATCGACCGACGGCGCTGGCCGGTCGCTTCCGCGCGCAGGTGCTCGCCGTGGCGACCTCGATGGCCATCGGGCTCTTCATGCTGGGCGTGACCGTCTACGCCCTGGCCGACTACGGCGTCGCGCTCTTCTTCTTCACGCCGGTCGTCATGGGGGTGGCCTCGACCGCTGTGTACAACCGTACGATCGTCCAGAGCGCCGCGTCGAACCTGGGCATCGCGGTGCTCGGCACGCTCTTCACCGGGACGGCCATCCTCCTGTTCTCGCTCGAGGGGGTGCTCTGTCTCGCCATGGCCTTCCCCCTCGCCGCCAGCGGGACGGTCATCGGCGCTGCCATCGCACGGGCCATCCTCGTGCGTGCCCGCTCTGCCGGCGCCGGCGCGCCGATGATGGCGATGATGCCGCTCCTGCCGCTGCTCGCGCTGGCCGAGGCGCGCACCGCGACGCCCACCGCGCGCGAGGTGACCACGATGGTGGAGGTGGACGCGCCGCCGGAGCAGGTCTGGCAGAACGTGGTCCGCTTCTCCGAGCTGCCGCCGCCGGCCGAGTGGGTGTTCCGCGCGGGGATCGCCTATCCGATCCGCGCGGTCATCGCGCCGCGGCCGGACGGGACGCTCGGGGTCGGGTCGGTGCGCCGCTGCGAGTTCTCCACCGGCCCGTTCGTCGAGCCGATCACCGTGTGGGACGAGCCGAACCGCCTGGCGTTCGACGTCACCGCGCAGCCGCCGTCGCTCACCGAGCTATCGCCGTACAAGAACGTCCATGCCTTGCACGTCGAGGGCTACATGGCCTCGCAGGGGGGCGAATTTCGACTCACCGCGTTGCCCGGCGGGCGCACGCGGCTCGAAGGGACCACCCACTACACGCTGGCCATCTTCCCCGAGCTCTACTGGACACCGTGGGCCGAGCTGCTCCTCCACGACATCCACCAGCGCGTGCTCGAGCACGTGAAGAGCCTGAGCGAAACGCCGCGCCCTCCGCT
>JAMFST010000451.1 GCA_026225435.1 Labilithrix luteola | reverse complement strand
GGGGCGGCCTTCTCCGACCGCCGCGCCGAGAGCGAGCTGGTGGCGGCCGCGGGGCGTCACGCCGGCGGCGTTCTCACCGAGCAGGACCTGTCCGAGGTGCGCCCCACCATCGAAGCGTGCGTGGTCGAGAGCCGCGGCTCCCGTCGCTTCGCGCGCGCTCCGTGGGCCGAGGCGGGCAACCCGACCTCCAAGCGCCCGGGCGTCACCCGCGCGGTGGTCGCCAGCGACGCGCGCGGGCTCATCGCCGTCGCGCTCTACGAGACGCACCACGACGGCCTGTCGATCGACGAGCTCGGCCTCCTGGCCCCGCGCCACGCCTTCCCGGTCATGCGCGGCCAGCGCCGGGTCAACCCCGGGCAGATCCTGCTGTCCGCCTCGCCCATGCTCCTGTCGGAGCACGACGGCCTGGTGGACATCGCGCTCGCCCTCTGCGGCGCCGCCGAGGCCGACTCCACGGGCCTGCTCGAGCCGATCATCGATCGCCTCGCCAAGGGCGACCTGCTCGACCTCGCCGTGCGCGCCCCGCGTGAGCCGGCCGAAGGCACCGGCGAGGAGGCGTCACCGTTCTCCCCCAGCGCCGGCTACGTGGTCGGCTGCGTCCGCAGCCGCGACACCGCCAAGTCGGTCCACGACCCGCGTCGCTAAGCAGTCGCGGGAGGACAAAACGCCGAAAGCCGCTCCTGTCCGAAGACGGAAGCGGCAGTAGCTACAGCCGGAGCGATAGGTCGGCGATAAGCCGCCGCAAAGGCTGCAAAGCTAGGGAGGGCGAGGGAGCCGTACTTATGTCTCATCGTTCAACACGGTGAGAGTGGAAAGGTGCCGTGCTGAAATAATCAGCCGGCGCCGGCCTGCTTTTTTGGCTGCGAGCGCGTCGAGGGCGTGATCTCTGTGAGGGGTGGCGAACCTTCAAAGACTGGTCGAGGATGCGAGGGCAGCGAAGCTGGGCGACCCGCGGCTGCGAGAGCGCCTAGCGAAGATGACGGCGAAACTGGCGAAGACGCCGACGCTGAGCTTCCCGCAGGTCTTCAACGATGCCGAGCTTGAAGCGGCTTACCGCTTCTTCGGCAACGTCGCCGTCACACCGGACGGCGTGCTCGGCGGACATTACGACGCGACACGAGCGGCGGCTGCAAAGGACGACAGCGTGATCGTGGTGCACGACACCTCGACCTTCGCGTTCGATCCAACGGGCGAGCGCGAAGGTTTGGGCCGTGTGCGGTCGCTCGGTCAGGCGTTTTTCGGTCACTTCGCGCTCGTGCTCTCGGATGACAACGAGCGGCGACCGCTTGGCGTCGCAGGGCTGCACAGCTGGGTGCGTGGAGAAGAGAAAACGGACGAGCGTGCGCGTTGGCTCGGCGGTGTCGAGAGCGCGGAACATCGACTCGGTCATGCGCGGGCGGTGCACGTGATGGACCGCGAGGCGGATGACTACGGGCTCTTCTGCGATCTGGTGGAACGTAAACGTCGCTTCGTCATCCGGTTGGCGTACGAGCGACTGCTGCAGCAACATGTGCCGATAGATCCGCGCACGATGACGGAAGCCGTTGCCCGCCTCGAGTGCGAAGTGCAACGCACGGCGGTGCTCTCGGGCCGCAAAGATGCCGGTCGCTCGCCGAAACAGAAAACCGTGCACCCTACACGTAGCGGGCGAGTCGCCGTGCTGAGCATCGCCGCTGGTGCCGTGACCCTGAAGCGACCGACGACGCAGCCGAAGAGTCGTCCCCCCGAGCTCACACTGCACGTGGTGCGGGTATGGGAAGAAGCTCCTCCCGAAGGGCAGCCGGCCGTCGAGTGGCTGCTGATTACGAACGAGCCGGTCGGACAAGCAGACGAGCTGGCGCGCGTCGTCGATCGCTACCGCGCTCGATGGACAATTGAAGAATACTTTAAGGCGCTGAAGTCGGGCTGCGCTTACGAAACGCGTCAGCTCGGCGACTACGAGGGGCTGCTCAACGCGCTCGCCGTGTTTGTGCCCATCGCCTGCCGGATGCTGACGCTGCGCACCCAAGCTCGCCTACACCCGGACGAGGTGCGCGTCCGCGTCCTCGATGACGACGAGCTCACCGTCCTGCGCACGCTCGGTCCCCGGAAGCTCTCGGACAGCCCGACGTCGCGCGAGATCTTGCTGGCGGTCGCCGGCCTCGGCGGC
>JAMFST010000450.1 GCA_026225435.1 Labilithrix luteola | reverse complement strand
CGGCCATCATGGAAGGCGCGCGCGACGGGCGCAGCGTCGCCGAACTGATGAGCGAAGGCCGCCACGTGCTCACGCGAGCCGACGTGATGGACGGCATCGCCGAGATGATTCCCGAGATCCAGGTCGAGGCCACCTTCCCCGACGGCACCAAGCTGGTGACGGTGCACCATCCGATCGTGCGTGAAGACGGCGATCTCGCGCTCGCGCTGTACGGCAGCTTCTTGCCCGTCCCGGCGCTCACGTCGTTCGCCGACGAGCCGGCCGCGGACGCGATCATCCCCGGCGAGCTGGCCGTCAAGGCGGGGGAGATCGTCCTCAACGAGGGGCGCATCGCGCTGGAGCTGAAGGTGACCAACACCGGCGACCGCCCCATCCAGGTGGGCAGCCACTTCCCCTTCGCCGAGACCAACCGCGCGCTCGATTTCGATCGCGCCGCTGCCGTCGACAGGCGGCTCGACATCCCCGCAGGCGCCGCCGTCCGCTTCGAGCCGGGCGACGAGAAGACGGTGCGCCTCGTTCCGACGGTGACGTCGTGAGCTACTCCATCGATCGCCGCCACTACGCCGACATGTTCGGCCCCACCACCGGCGACAAGGTCCGCCTCGGCGACACCGGCCTCTGGGCCGAGGTGGAGCGCGACTTTGCCGTCTACGGCGACGAGTGCAAGTTCGGCGGCGGCAAGGTGCTGCGCGATCGGCAAGGGCAACGCGCCGGCGCCACCGACGACCAGGCGCTCGATCTGCTCATCACCAACGTGCTGGTCGTCGACTACACCGGCATCTACAAGGCCGACGTCGGCATCAAGCGCGGGCGCATCGTGGGCATCGGCAAGGGGGGCAACCCGGACGTGATGGCCGGCGTGACCCCCGGGATGGTCTTCGGCGTGACCACCGAGGCGATCTCCGGCGAGGGGTTGATCCTCACCGCCGGCGGCGTCGACTCGCACATCCATTTCATCACGCCGGCGCAGGGGGACGAGGCGATCGCCTCGGGCGTCACCACCTTCATCGGCGGCGGAACGGGCCCGGCCACCGGCACCAACGCGACGACGTGCACCCCCGGCATCCGCAACATGCAGCTGATGCTGCAGGCGACCGACCGCATGCCGCTCAACATCGGCCTCACCGGCAAGGGGAACACGAGCAAGCCCGAAGGGCTGGTCGACCAGATCCGCGCCGGCGCCTGCGGCCTGAAGCTGCACGAGGACTGGGGCACCACCCCGGGCACCATCGACACCTGCCTGAGCGTCGCCGAGACCGAGGACCTCCAGGTCACCATCCACACCGACACGCTCAACGAGTCGGGCTACGTCGACGACTCGCTCGCCGCCATCAAGGGGCGCACGATCCACACGTACCACTCCGAAGGCGCCGGCGGCGGGCACGCGCCGGACATCATCCGGGTGTGCGGCGAGGCAAACGTCATCCCCAGCTCGACCAACCCGACGCGCCCGTACACCGTCAACACGCTCGACGAGCACCTCGACATGCTCATGGTCTGTCACCACCTCGACAAGACCATCCCCGAGGACGTCGCCTTCGCCGAGAGCCGCATCCGCGGCGAGACCATCGCCGCCGAGGACATCCTCCACGACCTCGGCGCCATCAGCATCATCTCCAGCGACAGCCAGGCGATGGGGCGCGTGGGCGAGGTCATCACCCGCACCTGGCAGACGGCCGACAAGATGCGCGGAGCCCGCGGCGCGCTCGCCGGCGAGACCGGCGCGAGCGACAACCTGCGCATCCGCCGCTACGTCGCCAAGTACACCATCAACCCGGCCATCGCCCACGGCGTGAGCCACGAGATCGGCTCGGTCGAGGTCGGCAAGTGGGCCGACCTGGTGCTGTGGCGCCCCGCCTTCTTCGGCATCAAGCCGGAGATGGTGCTCAAGGGGGGCTTCATCGCCTGGGCGCAGATGGGGGACGCCAACGCGTCCATCCCCACGCCGCAGCCGGCGTTCATGCGGCCACAGTTCGGGGCGATGGGGCGCGCGCTCGGCGCCTCCAGCCTGGTGTTCGTCTCGCAGCGCGCGCTCGCGGAGAACACGCTCGCGCCCCTCGGGCTGCACAAGCGCGCCGTGGCGGTGACGAAGTGCCGCGGCATCGGCAAGCGCGACATGAAGCTGAACGACGCGCTCCCGAAGATCACCGTCGACCCGGAGACGTACCAGGTGCACGCCGACGGGCAGCTGCTGCGCTGCGATCCGGCGCAGAAGCTGGCGCTCGCCCAGCGCTTCAGCCTGTTCTGATCGTCGTGGCGCGCTGGCTCTTCTTGCAGCTGGCCGACTCGGCGTTCCCGACCGGTGGCTTCGCCCACTCGGCGGGGCTCGAGGCGGCGGTGCAGACCGGCGAGGTGGTCGGCGCGCTCGGTGACCGCGGCTTGTCGCGCTTCGTCGCCGCGTCGCTGTGGCAGGTGGGGCTCGGCGCGTTGCCGTTCGTGACGGCGGGGCACGCGGCTTCGGATTCCGCCGAGCGGCTGGAGAAGCTCGATTCGGCGAGCGATGCGTTCCTGGCCAGCGCGGTGCAGAATCGCGCCAGCCGCACGCAGGGGCGCGCCCTGGTCTCCACCTGCGCCCGCATCTTCGGGCTCCGCGAGCTCGACGATCTGGTGAAGGGGCGGCGCATCGTCGCGCACCTGGCGCCGCTCTTCGGGGCGACCGCGGCGAAGCTGGGCGCGTCGTGCGTCGAGACGCAGGAGCTCACCTTGCACCTCGCGCTGCGCAGCGTGATCTCGGCGGCGGTGCGGCTCGGCGTCGTCGGTCCGCATGAGGGTCAGCGGATGCATCACGCGTGTGCGCCGCAGCTCGACGAGGTGCTCGCCGCCTGCCACGAGCTTCCGGTGGACGAGGTCGCGCAGCCCGCGCCGCTCTTCGAGCTCATCGGCTCGCTCCACGATCGTCTGTATTCCCGCCTGTTCCAGAGCTGAGAGGACGCACCATGGCATCGCATTCCCACACCCACGACGGCCACACGCACGACCACGCGCAC
>JAMFST010000449.1 GCA_026225435.1 Labilithrix luteola | reverse complement strand
GCTGTCGTTCAACGTGGTGTCGCGGCGCGCGGGGCGCCCTTCCCTTCCCCAGGCGATCGCCACCCGCGCCGATCGCGACGCGCTGGTGGCCGACTTTCACCCGGGCGCGGCGAACGTGTTCTTCGTCACCTCGCTCGAGGACGTCGACGAGGCGGATCGCCATCGATTCGGCGTCTGCTGGCGCAACGAGCAAGATCCGGCGAAGCGCTACGTGGTCGTCGCTTCGTACAGCCCGCGCGGCGTGCTCGCGCACGAGCTCGGCCACCTGCTGGGCCTCTCGCACACGACCACGCTCGACAACGTGATGAGCTACTCGCGCAGCCCGGACAAACCGTCCTTCTTCACCGCCGCGCAGGGCGAGACGATGCGGCGCACCGCACGCGGCTACTTCGCCAGCGGGTTTCTCCGCTGAACGCTCAGGTCCCTGACGGGTCCGTGTCGCCCGGCGCGGCGAGGAAGGCGCGGGCCTCCTCGGCGTTCGTGCGGGTGACGGCGAGTCCGATTCCGCCGCCCGCACCGCCGAGGTAGGGCATCACACCGACCGCCAGCTCGTTGCTCACGAAGGCGGGGATGCCGATCCCTTCGAGCCTGTTCTTGGCGAGCTCGGCCTCCATCACGGTGGAGAAGTTGGCGACGGCCACCAGATCCTCGGCGACGTCGTTCGGCTTCGGCTCGGCGGTGTCATCGGACATGGATCGCTTAAAGCGCGAAGGCATGGACGATGCAACCAGCGCCTCCGAAAGCGAGGAGACGCAAATGGACATCCGCGGAAAGAAGATCGCCATCCTGGTCACCGACGGCTTCGAGCAGGTGGAGCTGACCGAGCCGAAGAGAGCGCTGGAAGAAGCGGGCGCGAAGCCGCAGATCGTCGCTCCTCTGCCGAGCGGCCCCTCCGCTGGCGGCGCCAAGGTGAAGGGCTGGCAGAAGACCGACTGGGGCGACAGCTTCGACATCGGCCTCGCGCTCGATCGCGCCAAGGAGTCCGACTTCGACGCGCTCCTCTTGCCGGGCGGTGTGCTCAACCCGGACAAGCTGCGGCTGAACCCGAAGGCGGTGGCGCTGGTGAAGGCGTTCGTGGCGGCAGGAAAGCCGATCGCGGCGATCTGTCACGGGCCGATGATGCTCATCGAGGCCGGCGCGGTGAAGGATCGCACGATGACCTCGTTCCCCTCCATCCGCACCGATCTGAAGAACGCCGGCGCGAGCTGGGTCGACAAGGAGGTCGTCGTCGACGGCAACTTCGTCACCAGCCGCCAGCCCAACGACATCACCGCGTTCAATCGCGAGATGATCAAGCTGTTCGCCGGGACCGACGACGCCTCAGTTGGTGGGAGCGCGCCCGCGCGCCGAGAACAGGTCGACGTTGTTCGTTGACCAGCGGCCGAAGAGCGCCGAGAGAGGCCGCGTGCGCACCTCCTCGGCGTTCAGCGGGACGACGTAGAAGATCTTCACCAGCCCCTCGCTGGTGGGGATCTCGTCGATCCCGTCGGGCGCGAACTTCGGGTGCAGGAGCACCGCGCGGAAGCCAGGGAACATGGGGATGTCGCCGGCGTACGGCATGGTGTGCCACCAGTCGAGGTGGCAGTGGTTGGTGAGCGGGTAGAGGCTCACGCTGGCGAGGAAGGCGGTGACCCGGTCGTAGTCGCGCGGCGAGAGCACGCCGCGTACGGCGAACTGGAGCTCGGCGCGATGAGCGACGCCGTCCATCGGGCGATCGGCCATGCCGAGCGTGCCGAGCACCGTGACGCCGTCGGGCGTCTCCGCGTCCCACACCAGCACGTCGGTCCGCGGCAGCGCCGGTGTCCCGCCGTCGAACACCTTCGAGCGCGTCGGCTCGCCCCACCGCGCGAGGTAGACTTTGTACACCTCGCGGAGGATCGGGCTGGCGAGCATCCTTCCCAGTGTAGGACGTTCCTGCGCCTGTGCCGTCTTTCACCGTTCCTGAGGCCGTTGTAGGAACAGGGGCACCGTGCTCGTCTCCGTCCCCACCACGCCCGCCACGCCCGCCACCGAGGCGCTCCTGCGTGAGCTCCCCTCCGACCTGTACACCGTCGAGCCCTCCGAGCTGGCCGAGTACGGTCGCGACTGGACCAAGGTCTTCGAGCCGAAGCCGAGCGCCGTCGTCTTTCCCCGCACCGCGGCCGACGTCTCTCGGGTTCTGCGCCTCGCCTCGCAGCACCGGGTCGCCATCGTCCCCTCCGGCGGGCGCACCGGCCTGTCCGGCGGCGCCGTCGCTCGCAACGGCGAGATCGTCCTGTCGCTCGCGCGGATGCGCGCCATGGGCGAGGTCGACACCATCGGCGGCACCGTCCGGGTCGAGGCGGGCGCGGTGACCGAGGCGGTCCACCAGCACGTCGCCCCGCACGGCCTCACCTGGCCGGTTGATTTCGCCTCCAAGGGGTCCAGCCAGGTCGGTGGAAACATCTCCACCAACGCCGGCGGTGTGAAGGTCATCCGCTACGGCCTCACCCGCCAGTGGGTGCTCGGCCTCGAGGTGGCGCTGGCCTCCGGCGAGCTGCTCACCCTCGGCGGCGCGCTGGAGAAGGACAACACCGGTCTCGATCTGCGACAGCTCTTCATCGGCAGCGAAGGCACGCTCGGGGTCATCACCGCCGCCACGCTCAAGCTCGCGCACCTGCCGGCCAAGCTCGACGTGATGCTCTTCGGCGTGGCCGACATCCCCGCGGTGGTTCGTCTCTTCCAGGCGACGCGCAAGGCGCCGTTCACGCTCGCGGCCTACGAGTTCTTCACCCCGGCCTGCCTCGCCCGGGTTCAGCGTCATCGCAGCGTGCGCACCCCGCTCGCGGCCGAGCACGGCGCCTACGTTCTGGTGGAGCTCGAGGGGGCGCGCGAGGACGAGCTCGACGCCTGGTTCGCCCAGCTCTTCGAGGACGAGATCATCGAGGACGGGACCCGCGCGCAGCACACCGCGCAAGCGCGCGATCTCTGGACGCTGCGCGAGGGGATCAGCGAGAGCCTCTCGGCCACCGGGATGCCGCACAAGAACGACATCTCGATCCCGGTCGCCTCGCTCCAGCCCTTCGTGGCCGATCTCGAGCAGCTCCTCGCCGCGCGCTACCAGGGCTGGGAGATCTGCCTCTTCGGTCACGTGGGCGACGGCAACCTGCACGTCAACGTGATGAAGCCCGACGCGATGGACAAGGCGACCTTCCTGGCGAAGACCTCGGAGCTCGATCAGACGATGTTCCCGCTGGTGCAGAAGCACCACGGCAGCATCTCGGCCGAGCACGGGATCGGCCTCCTGAAGAAGCCGTACCTCGGCTTCACCCGCCCGCCCGAGCAGATCGCGCTGATGCGCCAGATGAAGAAGCTGCTCGACCCGCAGGGCATCCTCAACCCCGGGAAGATCTTCGACGCGCAATGAGCACCGGGCTCGCGCGCGCCTCGCTTCTCCTGTCGCTCCTCGCCGCGAGCGCGTGCAGCAAGCCGTACTCGGGGCCGGTGAGCGTCACGCCGACCGATCGGGTGACCGCGCCGGTCTCGGCGTACGTGCCGGTCTACGCGCTGGTCTACTCGGGCGGTTCGCCGGCGCCGATGATCCTCGACCACTTCACGGTCCGCTGCGTCGATCCGTCGGTGTGCGCCACCGCGCTCGTCCCCGGTGATCGCGGGGCCGAGGGGCGCGTCGCCGGGCTCAAGGTCGGCGAGTCCGACGTGGTCGTCGCCTTCCAGCACCCCGTCAACGACGTCGCCGGCGAGGCGCACTTCCACGTGCGCTTCGTCGCCGCCGGGGGAGAGTCGCTCGCCGTCGGAAACGTGATGCCGCCCGACACGTACGACGACCAGATGCTCCTCACGCGCGAGGTCCCCGGCGCGCCCGCGGCCCAGGTCCTCTCCTGCCACCACGACATCGCAAGCCCGCTGCGCGATCGCGGGCCGGCGTACATGGCAGCCCTGGTCAGGAACGCGTTCTTCGCCTGCGAGCCTGCGCTCGAGGTGGTCCCGGGGCAGCAGCACCTGTGCCTCTCCTCGCGCATGCAGAACCGCTGGAACCACCTCGAGCACACGGAGGAGGTCCTCGTCTGCGCGAGCCTCCGCGACGGCCGCATCGCCGGGCTGCGCTACTACGGCAGCGGCCCGACCTACGATTCGATCGCGCTCGGCGACAAGGGTGCGGTCGACGACGCGCAGTGCCCTCGTGTCACCGCACCGCCAGCCGCGCCGTGAGCTCGGTGCGCAGGTGGTCGACGATGGCCCGCACGCGCGGCACGTTCCGCCGCTCGCGCGCGTAGGCCAGGTACACCGGCACCGGCGGCGGGAGATCGTCCGTCGGCACCCGGGCGAGCGCCGGGTTGTCCTGCGCCAGCAGCTCGGGCAGCAGCGCCAGACCGTGTCCGGCGTTCACCCCGGCGAGGATCCCTTCGAGGCTGGTGGAGAGGAAGGTGAAGCGCGTCGCGCCGTTGCCCCGCAGCCAGCCCATCTCCGTCTCGTCGTCGTGGCCGGTGTCGTAGCTGACGAAGTCGTAGCGACCGAAGTCGCCGGCGCGCGCTCGCTTCACGCGAGCCCGACGCAGGTACTCCCGGCTGCCGTAGAGCGCGAAGGTCAGCTCCCCCATCTTGCGCGCCACGGTGGCGGCCGAGCGCGTCGGCGCGAGCCGGATGGCGATGTCCGCCTCGCGCCTCGCCAGATCGGCCATGCGCCACTCCACCGCCAGCTCCACGAACGTCTCCGGGTGCTCCTGGCGGAAGCGCGCCATGGCGTCGGCGACGAAGGGGGCCGAGCCCTCCCCCACCGAGATGCGCACGGTGCCGGCCAGCGAATCCCCTTGCCGCCGGGCCTCGCGCGCGGCCGCTGCCAGCTCGATCTCGATCCGCTCGGCCAGCGCGAGGAACGCCGTCGCGCTCGCCTCCACCGTCGCTCCGGCAGCTCCGCGGGCCACCAGCGCCATCCCCAGCTGCTGTTCGAGCGCCGAGATCCGCCGCGCCACCGTGGAGGTCGACAGACCGAGCGCGCGCCCGGCGGCGAGGAAGCTGCGGGTCCGCGCGACCGACAGCAGCACGCGCAGATCTTCCCAGCTGGGGGAGCCCGAGGTTTTCATCCGTGCAAACCAGCTTCGCATGGCTTCCCGTTCCTGGAAATCCACCGCACGCTGCTCTCATGACGACGTATCAAGGACAGGTCGCGCTGATCACCGGCGCCTCGGAAGGGATCGGCCGGGCCTTCGCCCGCCAGCTGGCGGCGAAGAAGGCGACGCTGGTGCTGGTGGCACGCTCGGCGGACAAGCTGGAGAAGCTCGCCGGCGAGCTGACCCGAGATCACGGGGTGCGGGTGGAGGTGATCGCCGCCGATCTCACCGCCGCCGGCGCGGTGCAGCGGATCCGCGCGGAGACCGCGGCACGCAAGCTCCAGGTCGACATCCTGATCAACAACGCGGGCCTGGGAAACTTCGGCGTCTTCGTCGACGTGCCGGTCGCCAAGCACCTCGAGGGGATCGCGCTCAACGTCGCCGCGCTCACCGAGCTGACCTACGCCTACCTCCCCGAGATGGTGGCGCGCGGTCGCGGGTCGATCGTGAACGTGGCCTCGATCGCCTCCTTCCAGCCGATCCCGTACATGGCGGTGTACGGCGCGACCAAGGCCTTCGTCCTCTCGTTCTCCGAGGCGCTGTGGGCCGAGAACCGTCGCTCCGGCGTGCGCGTCCTGTGCCTCTGCCCGGGCGCGACCGAGACGGCCTTCTTCGCTCACGCGGGCGAGGAAGCAGCCGCCGGCAACGCCAAGGCGACGCCCGAGGGGGTGGTCGCGACGGGGCTACGCGCCCTCGAGCGCGACCGCAGCTACGTGATCACCGGGATGAAGAACTACCTGCTCGCGCAGACGAGCCGCTTCTTCCCCCGCTCGTGGACGGCGGTGGTGGCGGAGCGGATGGTCCGCCCGCCGTCGGTGCCGCAGCTCAGTAGACGAAGCGCGTCTTGATCGACGTCGGCAGCGCGCTCATCGCCACCATGACGTCGTTCGACACGTCCTGGTCGAGATCCATCACCAGGTAGCCGATGTTGGAGTCGGTCGCGAGGACCTGGCTACGGATGTTGGCGTTGCGATCACTGACGATCTTGTTCACGTCGCGCAAAACGCCGGGCACGTTGCGGTGCACGTTGAGGATGCGGTGGGTCCCGCGGGTGAGCGGCAGCTCGATCTGCGGGAGGTTCACCGAACCGGTGGTCGCCCCCTGCTTGAGGAACTTGGTGAGCGACGTCGCCACCTCGCGCCCGATCGAGGCCTGCGCCTCCATCGTGGAGCCGCCGACGTGGGGCGTGAGGATCATGTTGGCGAGGCCGCGCAGCGGCGAGGCGAAGGCGTCGTTGTTCGCCTCCGGCTCCTCCGGGTAGACGTCGACCGCCGCGCCCGCGAGGTGCCCCGAGGAGAGCGCCGCCGCCAGCGCGCCGATGTCCACGACGGTGCCGCGGCTGGCGTTGAGGAGGTGCGAGCCCTTCTTCATCTGGGCGAGCTCCGGCTGCCCGAACATGCGCTTGGTCTGCGGCGTCTCGGGCACGTGGAGGGTGACGAAGTCGGCCTCGGCGAGGACCTCGCCGAGCGAGGCGGCCGGGCGCGCGTTGCCCATCGGCAGCTTGGTCATCACGTCCCAGAAGAGGACGCGCATGCCCATCGCCTCGGCCAGCACGCTCACCTGCGAGCCGATGTGCCCGTAGCCGATGATGCCCAGCGTCTTGCCGCGGATCTCGTGCGCGCCGGCGGCGATCTTGCGCCACTTCCCCTCGTGGACCTCGCGCGTGCGATCGGTGAGGTGACGCGAGAGCGCGATGACCTCGCAGATGATCAGCTCGGCGACGCTGCGCGTGTTGCTGAACGGCGCGTTGAAGACGGCGACGCCCGCCTTGGCGCCCGCCTCCAGCTCCACCTGGTTGGTCCCGATGCAGAAGCAGCCGAGGGTGACGAGGTCCTTCGCCGCGGCGAAGACCTTCTCGGTCACCTGCGTCTTGGAGCGGATGCCGAGCACCTGCACCCCGGCGAGCTTCGCGACGAGCTCGTCTTCCTTGAGCGCCGTCGCGACCGACTCGACCTCGAAGCCTTCGCCCTTGAAGAGCTCGACCGCGCTGGCGTGGATGTTTTCGAGGAGGAGAACCCGAGCACCTTGCATGCGGGGGTTCTTACCCGATTTGCGCCCTGCGTCGCGTCAAACCGTGACGTGTCGCTGCGGCACGGGCTGGCGCGAGGCTCCGGCTACGCGTCGCCGGCCGAGAGCGGCCCGTCTGCCGGCCGCGACTCGCGGTCGACCGCGGTGCCGGCGCCGCCGGAAGCGCCGGAAAAAGCGCCGATGCGCGCCTTCGGGTCGCTCGCGTGGGCGGCGCCCATGTCGCCGCCGCTGACGCCGATCTCCGCGTCGAGCTCGCGGTCGCGCGCCTCCACGGCCTGCTCTGCGCTGTTCATGACCGCGCCGGCGACGGCACCGACGGCCGCGCCGATGATCGCTCCGGCGAGAGCGCCGGGCGGCCCGGCGATGGAGCCCGTGACCCCACCCGCCGCAGCGCCGGTCATCGCGCCGGTGGCGGCAGAGGTCGCGGTGGTGTGCGCGTGGACCGGGGGGATGCCGGTCTGGTCCTGCGAATTCTGGATGGGCGTGCGGTCCATGGGTCTCACCTCTCCCCCCGGCGTTGCATCGCCCGCGCCACCCGCGCCGGAAAGGGCCGTTTCCGCGCTTTGTCGGCGCTAGCGCCCGACGACGGCGCGCACGTCGATGTCGATGTTGAGGCGTTCGGCCACTTCGTCGAGCCGCTTGCGCAGATTCGGCACGGTCACGTCGCGCGGCACGTCCACCTTGGCCTCGAGGCGGAAGAGCGGCGACCCGGTGATGGGCGCGTTGTACGAGCTCGTCTCGAGCGAGACGATGTTCACCTCGAGCAGGTGCAGCGCGGTCGAGACCGCATTGACGATCCCCTCGTGGTCGATGGCGTCGGCGGTGATGGCCACCGGGATCGACGTGGCGCGCCGGTGCGCTTCGGGGCTCTTGGTCGGGCGGGTGATGATCTTCAACCCTGTCTCGGTCTCCAGCCGCGACAGCTCGGCCTCGATGCGCCGGATCTCGCTGGCGGTCGCGCGCACGAGCACGAGCATGCCGAACTCGCCCCCCAGCACGGCCATGCGGCTGTCCTCGATGTTGCCCCCGTGCTCGGTGAGGTGGCGGGTCACCTGGCTGACGAGCCCGGGGCGATCCGGACCGAGCGCGGAGAGAACCAGGTACTGGTCGTCGACTTCGGCGTTCATGGGCTCATTATGCCTCGGTAGCGGGTGCGCCGGACATGACATCATGCGGTCACGATGCCCTGCCCGCGCTGCGGTGAAGACGCGCCGCTCGTCTACCGCGACTACGTCGCTCACTGCTCGGCGTGCGGCGCCACCCGCGTCCCCCTGGCGGCGCCCGCGGTGGCCATGGCGGGCAAGCCTTCGCAGGTCGGCGGCACGGTGGCGAAGATCATCGGCTGGATCGTGCTCGCCTGCGGAGGGCTGTTCTCCGCGCTGGTGTTCGTCCTCTTCAACGCGCTCTGGCCGGGCAGCCCGGCCCCCTGGATCGCCGCGCTCGCGTCGCTCGCCTTCGCCGTCTTCTTCACCTTCCTCTTCGTGATGAGCGGCCGCTCGCTGGTGTCGAGCGGGCAGCGGAAGGAAGAAGCGGTGCGGATGAAGGCCATCCTCGCCATCGCCCGTCAGCGCGGCGGCATCGTCACCGCCAAGGACGTCGCCGGCCAGCTGCGCATGGGCGAGCCGGCGGTGGACGCCTGGCTGACCGATCTCGCCAAGCGCGAGCCGGAGACGCTGACCGTGGAGTTCGACGACGAGGGGGTCATCTCCTTCCGCTTCCTGGCGTACGCCGCGTTGCCGCGCATGCGCGTGGACGAGGCTCCGGCGCCCCGGGCGCGCGTCGCTCCGCACGTTCCCGGCACGCCGATCGCGCCCGAGGAGGAACCGGCGGCCGCCGCCGACGCTGCCGGTCGTCGCAACCGCGCTCGCTGAGCGCTGATCGCCGAAGCGTCAGAAACCAGGATCGCGAACGAGCCCGCCGCGGCCGACCGAGTGGCGAGCCGGCGCGTCCGAAGCTGACGGTGAAGGTGAAGGTGCGGCGTGACCGGCGCTGGCGGTGTCGCCGTGCGGGTGCGCCGTCGTCGGGTCGCTGTCGACGACCCCCGCATCGTGCGCCACTGCGACCGCCGCGGCGGGTACCGGCAGCGCGGCGGCGGCCATCGGGACCGTGCTCTTCACGCTCGCGAGGGTCGCCGTCGACTCGTCGGTGGCTGCCGGGTTCTGCCCGAAGGTGGCGAGGGTGCCGCTCGGACGCTTCGGCGCCGAGAAGCCCATGGCGCATGCGGCCAGCGCCGCGGTGCCGGCGAGCAGCGCGATCCCGGTGCGACGGCGGCGCGACCCGGTGAAGCGCCCCTCGGCCACCGGAGCCTCCGTCGGCGGGATGGTCGCCGAGATGAAGCTGGCGCGCATGTCACCGATCGACATCATGCGCTGCTCGCCCGGAGCCTGCGGCGCGGGGGCCGGGATGGTCGACAGGTGCTGCAGCGTGTTCACGTGCAGCTGGGGCGACGAGGTCTGCCGCCCGTCACCGGTGGCCTCGCGCAGCGCGGTGATCATCTCGCGCGCGCTGGCGTAGCGATCCTTCGGATCCTTGGCGAGCGCGCGGTCAACGACCGCCGCCAGCGCCATGCTGACGCCGTGCGCGGCCAGCGGCGCCGGATCGTGCTCGAGGATGGCGACGATGACCTCGTGCAGCCCCTCCCCGGCAAACGGGTTGAAGCCGGTGAGCATCTCGTACAAAAGGATGCCGACGTTGAAGAGGTCACTGCGGCCGTCCACGTCGGCCGAGCGCGCCTGCTCCGGCGACATGTAGCTGGGGGTGCCGAGGAGCTCGCCGTCGCGGGTGATGAGCCGGGCCTTCGGCAGATCGAGCTTGGAGATGCCGAAATCGAGCACCTTGGGAGTGACCTGCCCCTCGCCGTCGCGTGCGAGGAAGACGTTCTCCGGCTTGATGT
>JAMFST010000448.1 GCA_026225435.1 Labilithrix luteola | reverse complement strand
TCGAGGAGGTGCTGATCAAGCTGCACATGGCGACCACCGCGGTCGACGTGGCGACCTTCGCGGCGCACTACCTGGCGGCGACCGACGTGGCGCGGCACGACACTGTCCAGCACGCGCTCGACATGGCGGCGGCGCGGGCGCAGAGCGGGCCGCCGGGCGTGAGCGGCTCGTCGAGCGGCATCGCCGAGAAGGCGCGGATGACCGGGAGCGGGCGGCCGCTGGCACCGCCGGTGCTCGACGCGAGCTCGTACCCGAACCTGTACCCGAGCGCGTCGATCGCGGCGCAGGCAGCGCCGCAGCACATGGCGAGCTCACCTCCCGCGCCGGCCTACTCGGCGCCGGTGTACCCGTCGCAGAGCAAGATGTCGGCGGTCAACGTCCCCTTCGAGAGCCCCAGCGCGGCGGGGACGGCGGCGGCGCCCGCGGTGGCGCGGACTCCGGCGTGGGTGCTGATCGTCGGCGGGCTCTTCGCGCTGGCGGTGCTGGCGACCATCGGCATCACCGTCGGCTCGCACCTCGCGCGTCGCGGAGCGTCATCGTCGCCGGAGACCACCTCCGCGCCGCTCGCCACCACGACCGCGAGGGCGACAGCGACGAACCCGACGGCGACTGCCGAGCCGGAGCCGCCCTCGTCGGCCGTCCCCGCGGCCTCCGCTGCGCCGGCCGCGTCGGTCGTGCCCGATCCCGTGCCCGTGACCAGCGCCGACGCCGCGCAGGTGGCTCCGCTGGTCGACACGTCGGCGGACAGCGCACCGACACCGCCGACGACCTCCTCCGCGCACGCGCCGAAGAACAGGCCGCCGCATTCCGCCCACGCGAACGCCAATGCCCCAGATTTCGGATTCTGAACGAGCGAGGATGACGTCCCGGATGGTGTCTCGAGGTTCGTGCGCGCTGACCGCGCTGCTGGTCGCCACAACGCTCTTCGGTGCGGCCGTCGCCCACGCCGACCCCTCCAGCGGCGAGAAGGAGGCGGCGCGCAAGCAGATGATCCGCGGCCTCGAGCAGCGCAAGAACGGCTCGATGACCGAGGCGCTCGAGAGCTTCCGCGCGGCCGACGCCATCATGCACGTCCCCACGACGGCGCTCGAGGTGGCGCGGACGCAGCTGGCGCTCGGCCACTGGCTCGACGCGCGCGAGACGGCGACGGCTGCCCTGCACGCGCCCGCGAGGCCCGGTGAGTCGGCCCCCTTCAAGGAGGCGCGCGCCCAGATGACCGCGCTGGTCGACGACGTGACGACGCGACTTCCGAGCGTGGTCATCACGGTGACCGGCGCGCCGCCCGGCACGCCGACGACCGTGACGCTCGACGGGCGCGACCTGCCGCCGGACGGCTTCGAGGCGCAGCACAAGGTCGATCCGGGACACCACGTGATCGACGGCAAGGCGGGCGAGACCGTCGGGCACGTCGAGGTGGACGTCGCCGAGCGACGCACGGAGCAGGTGGAGCTGGTGATGCGCGGAGGAACGCTCGCCGCGCCCGCGCCGGCCGATCAGGTCGCCGGTGCGCAGGCGAAGAAGACCGATGTGCTGAAGGTGGCGGAGATCGCCGGCTTCGCGGCCGGCGGGGTCGGGCTGGTCACCGGGGTGGTCACCGGGATCGTGTCGCTCTCGAAGACGAGCAGCATCAAGAGCGCGTGCGGCGGCGACACCTGCCCGCTCGATACCTACAATTCGCTCCACGACGACCGCGTCGTCGCCCACACGACGGCCAACATCGCGACCGCCGGCTTCATCCTCGCCGGCGTGGGGGCGGCGGTCGGCGTCACCGCCTTCGTCCTGCGCAGCCACAAGAAGACCGAAGCGAACGCCGCGCCGCAGGCGAGCTGGATGCTCGCACCGGGCGTCTTCGCCGGGACGTTCTAGGCGGCGAGGCGCGACGCGAGGAGGCGGCGGCCGCGGTGCAGGCGGCTCATCACCGTGCCCACCGGGACGCCCAGCTCGTCGGCCGCCTCGCGGTAGCTGCGCTCCTCGAGGTCGACCAGGCGGATGGCGCGCTGGAAGCCGGTGGGCAGCTCG
>JAMFST010000040.1 GCA_026225435.1 Labilithrix luteola | reverse complement strand
CGGAGAGCCCGTCGAGCTTCCGGTAAATCGTCCGCGTCGAGATGCCGAGGAGCTGGGCGGCGACCGACTTGTCCCCCTTGGTGTGGCGCAGGGTCTCGCGGATGACGCGCAGCTCGATGGCGTCGAGGGTGGTGCCGACCTCGAAGCTGAGCGCCGCCGGACCGGTCGGTGCGGCCTGGGTGACCACCTCCGGAAGATCCTGCTCGTTGAGCGTGTCTCCGCGGGAGAGAACCACGGCGCGCTCGATCACGTTCTCCAGCTCGCGCACGTTCCCCGGCCAGGAGTACTCGAGCATCTTCTCCATCGCGCCGCGGCTGACCGACATGCGCGCGCGGCCGTTCTTGGCGCAGTAGCGCCCGAGGAAGTGATCGACCAGCAGCGGCACGTCCTCGCGGCGGCCACGGAGCGGCGGCGCGGTCACGGCGATGACGTTGAGGCGGTAGAAGAGATCCTCGCGGAAGCGGCCGGCGTGCACCTCGGCGAGCAGATCGCGGTTGGTGGCGGCCACGACGCGCGCGTCGGTCTTCACCGTGTGCCCGCCGAGCGGCTCGTACTCCCCTTCCTGCAGCACGCGCAGCAGCTTCACCTGCACCGCGGGCGTGAGCTCGCCGATCTCGTCGAGGAAGAGCGTGCCGCCGCCGGCGCGGGCGAAGCGCCCCTCCTTCTTGGTCATCGCGCCGGTGAAGGCGCCGCGCTCGTGGCCGAACAGCTCGCTCTCGAGGATGGTCTCCGGGATGGCGGCGCAGTTGACGGCGACGAACGGCCCTTTGCGCTTGGCGCGGTCGTGGATGTAGCGGGCGATCAGCTCCTTGCCGGTGCCGCTCTCGCCGAGCACCAGGACGGTCGCCGCGCTCGGTGCGGCCTGCGTCGCCACCTCCATCACCCGGCGCCACGCCGGCGAGCTGCCGACGATCTCGCGCGTGGTCAGCAGCTTGATCTCGTCCTTGAGCGAGCGGTTCTCCGCCAGCAGCTTCTGCCGCTCGGCCGCCTTGCGCACGCTCTTCACGATCGTCAGCCGCTTGAGCGGCTTCTCGACGAAGTCGTAGGCCCCCTCGCGCATCGCCGAGACGGCCGCCTCGACCGAGCCGAAGGCGGTCATCAGGACCACCTCGGTCTCGGGGACGACCTGCTTGAGCGCACGCAGCAGCTCGAGACCGGTGGTCCCCGGCATCATCAGATCGGTGAGCACGACGTGCACGCGGTGGGTACGCGCCAGCTCGAGCGCCTGCTTGGCGTCGTGCGCGGTGAGGACGCGGAAGCCCTCGCGGCTGAAGATCTTCTCGAGCGACTCGATGTTGGAGCGCTCGTCGTCGACGACGAGAACGCTGATGGCGTCAGCAGCGGGCTCGACCGCGGGTGGCATCCCTCCAAGCGATGGGGAGGAGGACGGAGCGGCGAAGGACGAGCTGACTGTCAAGGTGTCGTTCACAAACCCGTCGTGTCACGGCCTCGGCAATTCGTCAACGGCGTGTGTCGCTTTGTCAGGATGGCACGAAAGGCCGTCGTTTTATGAAAATCCGACCCAGCCCAGACGCACGGTTTTCAGCAGATCCAGGAAGGGGGACTGAGGTGGACCGCGAAAAGTCACACGGCCGACCTCGCCTTCCCCTTCCACGTGCAGGCTGGCCGACAGCTCGAAGAAGCTCTCGAGGAGGTGGATGGCGAGCAGATCCTTCTGCCCGACGAGGCTGCAAGCGCGACCGTCATCGGCGATGAACGGGAACGCGTAGGTCAGGCTGCGGGTACGGCCGTCCACGCGCAGGCGGCCGCGCACGATGACGTCGGTGGCGAGCCCTTCGAGCCGCAGGCGTCCGGAGGTCTCCGCCGGACGGCGATCGAGCAGGCGGAAGAAGGAGAGCTGGCTGGCGAGATCGAAGGACGCGGGCCGCTCGGTCTCCGGTGCCGCGAGGGAGAACCAGACACCGTGGAGGTTCTCGCGGTAGCGCAGCGCGAGCGGCACTCAGCCGCCTCCGACGGCGCCCGGTGATGGCGGCGGCTGGACGAGCAAGCGCTCCACGGTCCCCCCCTTGGCCGTGGTGTCGACGATCTCCTCGACGTCGGCCAGCGTCACCTCGCGGTAGACGATGTGATCCGGCTCCACGAGCACCGTCGCTCCGTACTCGCACAGGTCGAGGCACGAGGTGGTGCAGGCGCGCAGCTGCATGGCCAGCCCTCGCTGCTTGAGGACCTCCTTGAAGCGCGGCCCGAGCTCTTCCGACCCGCGCGCGGCGCACGAGCCCTTGGGGTTGTTCGCGTCACGCCGGTTGGTGCAGACGAGGAAGTAGCGATCGCGGAACGGCATGCTCTCGCTTCTACCTTTAACTGCTTGCATAACGCCATGTGGACGCGAGAAGGTTCCCCGCTATGAAGCGTTCCGGTCGGTCGTTCGCGGCGTCTCTGTCCCTGGCCACGCTGGTCCTGGCGCCTTCGCTGGTGGCGCTCGCCACCCTCTCCACCGCCGCCTGTGGCGGAGACACCGACAACCTGCCGCCGCCCCCCGCGCCGCCGCCTCCCCCGCCCGCTCCGGCCGATGCGGGAGCAGCGGTGGACACCGATGGCGGCGCCCCGGCCACGCCGCCGCCGCCGGTCACGCTCCTGCCCGGCACCGCCGCTCCCGATCCGGAGAAGGCGCCCACCGTGAAGATCGCCTCGCCCACGCGCGAGCAGGTGATCCCGGCCGACAAGGTCAACGACTGGACCATCAAGCTCGACGTGACCAACTGGGCCACCGCCACCGGCGCGGCGCATGTCCATTTGATCCTCGACAACAAGCCGTACAAGCCGATCTACGATCCGAAGAAGCCGATCAAGATGTCGGAGCTGACCAAGGAGCCGCTGGCCGAGGGGCAGCACGTGCTCGTCGCCTTCCCCAGCCGCGCCAGCCACGAGTCGGTGAAGACCAACGGCGCGCTGTACATCACCGAGTTCTACGTCGGCAGCAAGAAGGGCGGCGGGACGAACACGGTCGACGTGAAGAAGCCGATGCTGATCTACAGCCGCCCCAAGGGTGACTACAAAGGGGACATGGCGAACCACGTCCTCATCGACTTCCAGATCGCCAACGACAAGCTGAACGACCCCAAGCTGCCCGGCAACACCGGCACCAAGGGGGACCACGTCCACCTGACCGTCTCCGGCCCCGGCATCGACAAGGCGCTCGAGGCCGACGCGGTGAAGTTCGGCCCGCCCTTCTATCTGGACAACCTGGTCGACGGGAAATACACCGTGAAGGCGGAGCTACAGGCCGCCGACGGCCAGGTGCTCGCCGGCCCGTGGAACTCGACGACGCGCGAGATCAACGTCGACCACGAAGGCACGCCCGATCCGATGCCGGGGATGAACATGAGCGGGACCACCGGTCCGACGAAGACCGACGCGGGGGCGCCGGCCGCTCACTGAACCCCGTCGAAGCCGCCTGGTAGAACGGACGAGCGGAAGAGCGCGGGCGTGGATTTCGTCGCCGGGATGTCGGCGGCCGTCGCGGCCGTGTACGTGCTCGTCGCGGCGGGCTCGTTCGCGCTCGTCCGCTCGCGGCCGAAGGATCCGTCGTACCGCGAGTACCTGCCCGCGGCAGTGCTCGCGGCGGCGCTCTCCTTCGCGCTGTGGGCGCACGTCGCCGAGCTGACGTTGAGCGCGGCGGACGCCACCTGGGCCGCGCGCCTGTCGATGGTGGGGCTGTCACTGGCGCTCGGCGCGGTGGTGGAGCTGGCCCTGATGTACGGCGCCGCGGCCAGCCCGCAGCGCCTCGCCACCGCGACCCGCCGGCGCGCCGAGACGTTCGGTCGCGTGCAGGCGATCGCGTACATGGCGCTGGCCATCTTCGGGCTGCTCCAGCGCCCCAACGGGGACATCTCCGACCTCGGGCTGGTGGTCTACGCCACCTGGGCGCTGCCCATCGTCGGCCTCCTGGTGGTGCTGGTGCAGGCGTACCTCGACGGGCGGCGCGAGGCGCTGCTGCTCATCGTCGGTGCGTCGCTCATGGCGGCCGCGCTGGTGCACGATCTCGGCGCCTCGGCGACGGGGAGCAACCGCGCGATGCTCCTGCCGCTGTCCACCTTCGTGCTGGTCATGGGGATCGTCGCCACCGTCGGTGTCCGCTACGTGAACCTGGGCAAAGCGCTGGAGGATCGATCGCGCGCGCTGCGGCGGAGCGCCCACGAGCTGCGCCGGAGCTACGAGGAGCTGCGGCTCGCGCAGGAGGAGCTGGTTCGCAAGGAGCAGCTGGCGGTCGTCGGCGAGCTCGCCGCGGTCATCGCCCACGAGGTCCGCAACCCGCTCGCCATCCTGGCCAACGCGGTGAGCGGGCTGCGCAAGCCGGCCATCTCGCGCGAGGACCAGGCGACGCTCCTGTCGATCATGGACGAGGAGTCGAGCCGCCTGAACCGGCTGGTGACCGATCTGCTCCGCTACGCGCGGCCGGTGAACGTGCAGCGGAACCTGATCTCGCTCGTCGAGGTGGTGGAGCGCGCGCTGCACCAGAAGGAGTCGCGCGAGACGTGGAAGCGCCCGCCGGGGATCCAGGTGGAGCTGGCGCAGGACCTGTCGGTGACCGGCCCGTCCGGTGAGCCGGGCGAGCACCGCGTGTGGGGCGATCCGAACCTGCTGCGGCAGGTGTTCGACAACCTGATCGACAACGCGCTCCAGGCGATGGGCGGAGAAGGCGTGCTCACCGTGAAGGTGCGCAACAGCGTCTACGAGGGGAAAGAAGGGCTCACCGTCGACGTCAGCGACACCGGCGAGGGGATGGACACCAACGTGCGCACGCGGGCGAAGGATCCGTTCTTCACCACCCGTCCGAGCGGGACGGGGCTCGGGCTGGCCATCGTCGATCGCATCGTCGACGCGCACGGCGGGCACTTCGGGATCGCCAGCCGCAGCGGTGAAGGGACGACGGCGAGCGTGTTCCTCCCCGGTGGACGCGAGCCGCCGCCGGCGCACCGGACGCCGCGCAACGCGTCGCGCTCGCTCGGCCTGTCGCTCCCCTTCGGCTCGGTCCCGCCGAGCGGCGAAGGGCAGATCCTCGATGCGGCGCAGCGCCTGTCGACCCCGTCGGCGCCCCCCGCTCCGCTCGAGGAGCTGCGGCCTCTGGGCCCGCCGCCATCCGACCTGAAGGAGGAGGAGAAGACGTGATCGACAAGGCGAAGCTGGTCGCGATCGACCACCGGCACGCGTGGCACCCGTACACGCCGATGGACCGCTGGCTCGGGGATCCCGATCCGACGGTCATCGTGCGGGCGCAGGGGTCGTGGCTCGAGACGATCGAAGGGGAGCGGCTCTTCGACGGCAACTCGTCGTGGTGGGTCGCCTCGCTGGGGCATGGTCACCCGCGCCTCCTCAAGGTGCTGGCCGAGCAGGCGGCGACGCTCGATCACTGCGCCTTCGGGGGGCTGACCCACGAGCACGGCGCGCTGCTGGCCGAGGAGCTGGTCGCGGTCGCGCCGGCGGGGCTGACCCGCGTGTTCTACACCGACAACGGGTCCACCTCGGTGGAGGTGGCGGTGAAGATGGCCGTGCAGGCGCAGCGGCAGTGGGGGCGGCCGAAGAAGACGCGCTTCGTCGCGCTGGAAGGCGCCTTCCACGGGGACAGCGTCGGCGCTGCCAGCCTCGGTGGGGTCGAGGTGTACCGCCGGCCGTTCGCCGGGATCCTCTTCGACTGCGTGCGCGTGCCTTCGCCGGGTGAGGTCGGCGAGGACGGCAAGACCGGGCACGAGTCGGCCTTCGCCGCGCTCGCCAAGGTGCTGGCCAACGAGGCGGACAGCATCGCCGCGGTGGTGGTCGAGCCGATGGTGCAAGGCGCCGCTGGCATGCTCACGTACGACGCGCGCTACCTGCAGGAGCTGGCCGCAGCCTGCCGCGCCGCCGACGTGCTGCTGGTGTTCGACGAGGTCTTCAGCGGCTACGGGCGCACCGGGCCGATGTGGGCCGGGCAGCACGCCGGGGTCACGCCGGATCTCATGTGCCTCGGCAAGGCGTTCGCGTCGCTGCTGCCCATGGGCGCGACGCTGGCGACGGAGAAGGTGTTCGACGCCTTCCGCGGCGATCCGGCCAACGCGTTCTATTACGGCCACACCTTCTGCGGTCATCCGCTCGGCGCGGCGCTGGCGCGCGAGGTCCTGCGCATCTACCGCGACGAGGACGTGCTCGGGCAGGTGGCGCGCAAGAGCAAGCGCATCGCCGCGACGATGACGGAGATCGGGGAGCTCCCCGGCGTCCTGTCGACGCGCGCGCTCGGGATGATCGGCGCGGCGGATCTGGGACGCGGGGGCTACCTCGGAGGGCTCGGCGGGCGCGTCTGCGCCGAGGCGCGCAAGCGCGGCGCCTACCTCCGGCCGCTCGGCGACACGGTGTACATCTGCCCGCCGCTGATCACGACGGACGAGGAGCTCGAGCACTTCCTCGGCGTCCTCGTCGACAGCGTCAAGGCCGCTGGCTGAGGCCTACTTCTTCTCGAGATTGAGAGAAGCCGAGTTGATGCAGTAGCGGAGGCCGCCCTGATCACGCGGCCCGTCGGGGAAGACGTGGCCGAGGTGCGCGCCACACTTCTGGCAGGTGACCTCGGTGCGGGTCATCCCGTGCGTGCGGTCGGTGTGCTCGGCGACCGCGCCGTTCTCCGCGGGCTTGGTGAAGCTGGGCCACCCGGAGCCGGAGTCGAACTTGGTGGACGATTCGAAGAGCCGCTCCCCGCAGCACTTGCAGGTGTACGTGCCGTCGTCGTGCGTGTCCCAGTACTGGCCGGTGAAGGCGCGCTCGGTCCCCTTCTCGCGGGTGATGGCGTACTCCTCCGGGGTCAGCTCCTTCTTCCAGTCGGCGTCGGTCTTGCGCGT
>JAMFST010000447.1 GCA_026225435.1 Labilithrix luteola | reverse complement strand
GCGCACGGTGATCGAGGCGATGGCCGCCACCGAGGGCGGCACGCAGAGCCTGCACACCAACTCGCTCGACGAGGCGCTCGCACTGCCGACCGACTTCTCCGCGCGCATCGCCCGCAACACGCAGCTGCAGCTGCAGCTGGAGTCGGGCACCACGCGCCCGGTCGACCCGTGGGGCGGGAGCTTCTACGTCGAGCGGCTCACCCATGATCTCGCGGCCAAGGCGCGGGCGCACATGGCGGAGATCGAGACCCTGGGCGGGATGGTCAAGGCCATCGAGGCGGGCGTGCCCAAGCTACGTATCGAGGAGGCGGCGGCGCGGACGCAGGCGCGCATCGACTCGGGGCGCCAGGTCATCGTCGGGGTGAACAAGTACAAGCCGACCACCGAGGAGAAGATCCCGGTGCTCAAGGTGGACAACGCGGCGGTGCGCAAGACGCAGATCGAGCGGCTCGAGGCGCTGCGCTCGAACCGTGATCAGGCGGCGGTCGACCGCACGATGGAAGCGCTCACGCAGTGCGCCGAAGGCAAGGGGGGCAACCTGCTCGCGCTGGCCATCGACGCGGCCCGCGCGCGCGCCAGCGTCGGCGAGATCTCCTACGCGCTCGAGAAGGTGTGGGGGCGTCATCGCGCCGAGATCCGCTCCATCGCCGGGGTGTACAGTGGCGAGGTGGGCGAGGAATCCGACGCGGTCACCGTCACGCGGGGGCGCACGCAGGCGTTCCTCGATCGGGAGGGGCGCCGGCCGCGCATCCTGGTGGCCAAGATGGGGCAGGACGGGCACGACCGCGGGCAGAAGGTGATCGCCTCGGCCTTCGCCGACCTCGGCTTCGACGTCGACATCGGCCCGCTCTTCCAGACGCCGGCGGAGACGGCGCAGGCGGCGGTGGAGAACGACGTGCACGTGATCGGCGCCAGCTCGCTGGCCGCCGGGCACCTCACGCTGATCCCCGAGCTGCGCGCCGAGCTGAAGAAGCGCGGCCGCGAGGACATCCTCGTCGTCGTCGGTGGCGTCATCCCACCAGACGACTACGCGACGCTCAAGGAGATGGGGGCAGCGGCGATCTTCGGACCGGGAACCGTCATCGCCGAGGCAGCGGGCACCCTGCTCGACCAGCTCGACGGTCACCTGCCGGCGCACGCGTCCTGAGCTCGTGGATCCCGTGAACCCGGCGTCGCCGGCAGCAGGCGCGCGGCGGCGACCTCGCTTGCCGCTCGAGGAGTACGAGCGCGGAGTTCGCGCCGCCGATCGCGCGGTCCTCGCCCAGGCCATCACCCTGGTCGAGAGCCGTCAGGTCGACGATGCGGCGCTCGCGCAGGCGCTCCTCGACCGCCTGTTGCCGCTCACCGGCAAGGCGCTCCGCGTCGGCATCACCGGCGTCCCCGGTGCCGGCAAGAGCACCTTCATCGAGGAGGTGGGCATGCGCCTGGTCGGGCAGGGGAAGAAGGTCGCGGTGCTCGCCGTCGATCCCTCGAGCAGCGTGACCGGCGGCTCCATCCTCGGAGACAAGACGCGCATGGCGCGGCTCTCGGTCGCGCCCGCGGCGTTCATCCGTCCGTCACCGAGCGGTCTGTCGCCAGGAGGAATCGCCCGCCGCACCCGCGAGACCATGCTCGTCTGCGAGGCCGCCGGCTTCGACGTGATCCTCGTCGAGACGGTGGGCGTCGGGCAGGGGGAGACCGCCGTCGCCGAGATGGTCGACTTCTTCCTCGTGGTGCTCCTCGCCGGCGCGGGGGACGAGCTGCAGGGGATCAAGAAGGGGATCCTCGAGCTGGCCGATCTCGTCGCGGTGAACAAGGCCGACGGCGACGGGGCCGCGCGCACCAACCTGGCGGTCGCCGATCTGCGCAGCACCTTCCGCTACCTGCCGCGCAAGCGCGCCGAGTGGGCGCCGCGCGCGCTCGCCATCTCCGCGCTCACCGGGCTCGGCCTCGACGAGCTGTGGGCGCTGATCCTCGAGCACCGCGCGCTGCTCGATCGCACCGGCGGCCTCGCCCAGCTGCGCGCCGAGCAGCAGCGCACCTGGATGTGGTCGATGATCGACGAGCGCATGGCCGCGCTCCTCCGCTCGAACGACAAGGTCCGCGCCGAGCTTCCTGCGGTCGAAGCGGCGGTCCGCGCCGGGACGATGACCCCGACGCGAGGCGCCGACGAGCTGCTGGGGCACCTCGGCCTCGCGCGGCGGGATTAGAACTCGAGTACCGTCCGGCGCATGAACCGCAAGCTGCTCGACCCCTCCCGTCTGTCGCCTGGCGCCGTCGAGCGCCTCGCCAAGTTCCACCCGGAGGTCATCGCCGAGGTGCAGCAGGCGATCGAGGCGGAGGCGCTGGTGGTGGTCGGCATGGCGCAGAACCCCCACGTGAAGAACGTGCGCAAGGCGCTCGGCGCCGCTGCCATCCCCTTCACCTACCTCGAGTACGGCAGCTACGTGAGCAAGTGGCGCGAGCGCCTGGCGGTCAAGCTGTGGAGCGGCTGGCCGACCTTCCCGCAGGTGTTCCTCCACGGCCACCTGCTGGGCGGCGAGGACCTCACGCTGGCCGCCTTGAAGGACGGTTCGCTGAAGAATCAGCTCACCAAGTCCTGAGCTCAGCGCGACTCAGGCGGCGCCGTTCAGCTTCCCCATCTGCGCCTCGCTCAGCTTCACGCCGGCGGCGCCGCAGTTCTCCTCGAGGTGCGCCACGGTGGAGGTCCCCGGGATCGGCAGGATCACCTTCGAGCGGTGGAGGAGCCAGGCGAGCGAGACTTGCGAGGCGGTCGCGCCGGTCTCCTTGGCCACGTCGTCGACGACGTTGTGTCCGTCCTTGCCCAGGGCGCCGGCAGCGATGGGGAACCAGGGGATGAACGCGATGTCGTTCTTGGTGCAGTAGGTCAGCACGTCCTCCGACGCGCGGTCGGTCAGGTTGTACTTGTTCTGCACGCTGACGATCTTCACCGTCTTGCGCGCCTCCTCGATCTCCTTCACCGAGACCTCGGAGAGCCCGACGTGGCGCACCTTGCCCTCCTTGATCAGATCAGCGAGGAGGCCGAACTGCTCCGCCGACGGCACCTTCGGGTCGATGCGGTGCAGCTGGAAGAGGTCGATCCGCTCGACGCCGAGGCGGCGCAGGCTCATCTCGCACTCCTGCCGCAGGTACTCGGCGCGCCCCACCGGGATCCACTGATCCGGACCGGTGCGCGTCAGCCCCGCCTTGGTCGCGATGGTGACCCCCTTCTTGTACGGATGAAGCGCCTCCTTGATCAGCTCCTCGCTGATGTACGGACCGTACGAGTCGGCCGTGTCGATGAAGTCGACCCCGAGCTCCACGGACCTCTGCAGCACGCGGATGCACTCGGCCTTGTCCTTCGGCGGCCCCCAGATCCCCTTGCCGGTGAGGCGCATGGCGCCGTACCCGAGCCGGTGAATCTCGAGGTCTCCACCCAGCTTGAACGTTCCACTCTTCTCGATGACGTTGGTCATGGCGAACCTCCCTGAATGTGGTCTCCAGGTATGCACCACGCGGAGCGTTGAGAAGCCCCAATCGCGCAAGAGCTGCGCGCGATGACAGCGTTACGCCGCGGCCATCTTCACTGCGCCCCGGGTCGCGTGTCGCCCACCGCTTCGACGGGCGGCGGCAGTGACGGCGCAGGCGGGGACGAAGCCGTCGACGTCTCCGGCGGTGACCCGGTGGCCCAGCGGTAGCGCACGCCGAGCTGGGCGAAGTCGCCGCCGGGAACGCCGATGCTGTCGGGGCTGATGATCGGCGGGATGAACGAGCCGATGATCTCGATGTGGTTGCTGAGCGCGGCGCTGGCGACCACGCCGGCGCGGAACACGAACCCGCTCTTGCGACCGGGCATGTCGAGCACGTCGGCGGCGACGCCCACGCTGATCTTCCCCTCGCTCCCGAGGCGCACCGAGTAGCCGCCGCGCAGGCGCCCCTCGTACGGCGGCTTGATGATCACGCGGAGCACCTCGTCGTAGACGTACACGTTGGCGGGGACGCCGGTCATGTACGAGCCGCTGGCGATGCCGATGAACGAGCCGACCCAGAAGGGCAGGTTGCCGGTGAGCTCCGCTTCGAGCGTCGTGTAGTGAGAGCGCGGGAGCGTCTCCGACTCGAAATCGATGCGGTGGTAGTTGTCGGACGGGACCAGGTAGTACTGCGTGAACTGGTAGACGTAGCGGGCGCCGACGCGCAGATCGAGCATCGGGATGGTGGCGCGCAGGCCGCCGTAGGCGCCGATGAAGCGGTTCGACCCCTGCGGGTTCAGGTCCACGCCGACCCACTTGTAGAACGGCTTGCCGTACCCGAACGACACGCGAGGCCGCGCGTACACGTAGCCGATGTCGTCGGCCGTGGAGATGAACCAGCGGTTCTTCCCGTGGGCCCAGTAGTGCGTGTCCCCCTCGTCCGAGTCGGGGTTCACCTCGGAGAGCGCGTTGCGGTTCGCCTCGGTGGTGTCGGGCACCTTCACCGGCTCGCCGGCGCCCGGAGGCGGCGGCACGAGCGGCTTCTCGTCGTCGGCCAGCGCCGGGCGCGCGATCGCGGCGACGCCGACGAAGCAGACGGCGCCGAGCAGCGGCAGCAGCAGCGACCTGGGGAACGAGCGCGTCATCACGTTCACCAGGTCCCCACGGCGGCGGCGCCGAGGCCGGTCGGCAGGAAGTGGACGCTGAAGTCACTTCGCTCGGCGGAGACCGGAGCGGCGTCCCCCTTCTTGTGACGGCGGTAGTGGAGGAAGTACGGCGCGCCGAAGCCGACCGCGTTGCCGACGATGGCGCCGGTGAGCACGTCGCTGGCCCAGTGATTGTCGGACATGATGCGGAGCAGGCCGGTCGACGCCGCGGCGAACTCCGCGGTGGCGCAGGAGACCTCGTCCGCCGGGTTGTCCTCGAAGAGATCGAGGTTCAGGTGGTGCGAGCAGACCAGCGCGGCGCTGGTGAAGGTGAGCGAGGTGTGCCCGCTGAAGAAGCTGCGGTCCTTGCTGTCGCTCTGGCACTCGACGGTGCTGTTGGGCAGATCCTTGCCGCAGGTCTGCACGTACGGGCGCTGCCTGCCGGCGAACATGACGCTGAGCCCCTGGATGGCGGCGGTGATGGAGAGGGTCTCGCCGTCGATCATCGCCATCTGCTGGGCGACGTCGGCGCTCCCCCGGTACCACCAGGCGGTGGCCAGCGAGTCGATGAGGAACGGGCCCATGAGCGAGACGGACAGAAGGACATCCGAGGTGTCGGCTGCCAGTCCGCGCGCGTCCAGGCTCGTCAGGCGCAGGGTGTTGCGCGCGCTGTTGTCGAACAAGATGGGCCCCGTCCAGCCGTTGTTGAGCG
>JAMFST010000446.1 GCA_026225435.1 Labilithrix luteola | reverse complement strand
GCTCGATGTCGAGGACGCCGAGGCCGGCCAGCGACAGCTCGGCCCCCAGCGTGGTGGCGACCGACTCGATGGAGGCGGCGGCGACCGCCGAGGCGTCGCCGAGAACCGCCGCTGCGCGCTCCCCGCAGACCTGGCCGATGAGCGTGGCCACCGCGGTACCCGCCGCGGCGCCGCCGACCCGGAAGGCCTCGTCCAGCGCCTTCGTGGGCACCAGGAGCATCCTCTCGCCACCGGCCCCGCTGACCGTCCCGTGCGGGAGGTCGAAGCGCACGGCGCCAGCGAGTTGAGGCTTCGGATCGGGCGTCGCGTTGGGCATGGGGCTCGTCCGGGTATAAAGGTTGGGGAAAGCGCGTGTCAAATGCCGAACTTCGGAGGGATGGCCGGCGTTCCGTGTGCCGTCGCGTGAGCCGGGGCGCGACGCTCACGTTTGCCGCGGGTGCCGTGCTGCTGGCGACGACCGCCGGAGCCAGCGGCTCGCCCAGGCAGCAACGCCAGGAGAGCACGGATACGGCGCCGGTAGAGCTACTTGCTCGTTCCTTCTCGCATCCGCTCCGTATCGTGGGCCCACCCGGGCAGCCGGCGGCGGCGATCCGCCTGCTGGCGGACGCCGAGCGGGCCTACGACGCCGTCACCCTGGGCCTGGGGATGCCCGCGCCGGACGTGGACCCGGCGACCGGGGTGCTCACCGTCACGGTCGGCTCGCCGCCCGCCACGGACCCGCTGGTGGTCGATCTGGTCCGCGAGCCGATCCACGCCTACGACCGCGCCTTCGCCCGGATCCAGCTGGCGGGCTCGTGGTCGCCCGGGTGCGCGCGGGACCAGGCGCTCGGCGCCGCGTTCGCCCGCGCCTCGCTGGCCAGGCTGTCGCCAGCGATCATCGAGCGCGACGCCCGGGCCCTGGCGAACGCGCTGGGCCAGCTGGCCACACCATGCGCCGCACCGCCAGCTCCGCCGGCCACGTCGCTGTCGCTGGCGCGCGACGCGACCGGCACGGCGGCGTTCTGGGAGGACCTCGACGCCACCTACGGCGCCGATCCGGGGCGCCTGCTCACGGCCATGGCCGACCTGTCGGCGACGCACACCGACGGGCACCTCCCTCCGCGGGGGGACGATCCCTTCCTCCCCTCGCCCGACGTGTACACCGTGCTGCGCGCGTCGTTCGTCGACGCGCTGGTGAAGGGCTCGACCTTCGACGACGTGCTGCTCGATCTCGCGGTGCGGCGAGTGTTCGCCCGCGAAGGGGCGGACCTGGCGGTGGACTGGCGCATCGAGTGGCCGGAGACGCCGCGGCGCATCGCCCTCACCGCCCTCGAGCCGGTGGGCGCGGCCTACGCCGTGGTGCAGCTGCCGGATCACCCGGCCGACGGGCAGCACCCGCGGTTGCGGCTCGAGGCGAGCTGGGAGCAGCACGCCACCATGCGCTTCGCCCTCCTCGCGCTGGCGGCGGACGGGCACCTGTTGCGACGGCTCGACCCGCCGGCGATCTACCGCGCGTCGTCGCTGGCGCAGAGCTTCGTCGATCTCGACGGCGCCGCGGCGGTCGTGGTGGTGGTGACCAACACCGGCGATCCCGACGTCTCGCTCTCGTTACCGATCGACGAAGCGCGCTCCCTCGAGCCGCACGTCGCGCTGCTCACGCTCGCGGCCGAGTGATCGCGACGGAGTGACGGCGGCGGCGACGCGCACGAACGTCGAGCACGGCGAGGAGCGCGATCGCGACGGAGATGGGCGCGCGCAGCCCACCGCCGTCCTCACCGTGGGCCAGCTCGCATCCGGCGCCGCGCGCCTCGGCAGCGGCATGCGCGGTCCACACGTCGGTGGCCACCGGCACCGAGACCGCGTGCACGATGGAGGCGCCGTCGAAGGTGGCGCCGACGGTCAGCTGCTCGCCGCCGGATCCCGCCGGCACGTTGACCGACATCGACCAGAGCCCCGGACCGATCCGCGTGAGGAGCGGAGGTTCGAGCGCGGCGCCAGCGAGCGTCGCCGTCCCCGCGAGACGAGACGGATCGAACTGATCGGCGCGGTCCACGCCCCCCGCGGTGCGCAGCTCGAGGAGCGCGCTCACCGGTCGCATGCCGTCGGCCGGGGCGAAGTCGCTCGACAGCGTGATCCAGCTGGCGTCGGCGGCGGGGAGCCCCACCTGCGGGCTGTTCGTCTCGTCGAGCGCCGCGAGCGCCCCTTCGACATCCAGCTCGCCCACGCCGGCCTGATCCTGGAACGGCTGGTCGCCGCGGACGTGGTGGGCCCCTTCCTGGAGCAGCCGCACCAGCTGCGGCTCGGTCAACGTCGGCGACTTTTGCAGGAGCAGGGCCACTGCTCCGGCGACCATCGGCGACGACATCGACGTGCCGAGCGCGATGGCGTGGGTCGCGTCGATCTGCGGGCAGCGCGGATCGGCCGGCCCGGCGTCGGCCCCCGCGTCGGCGTGGACGGGGCAGTCGGTGGTGGTGAAGATGCTCTCCGGCGCGCCCGGCACCGCCGCCGAGGACATGGCCCCGATGACCAGACCGCCCGGCGCCGAGATCTCCGGCTTCATCAGTCCGGTGGCGGACGGGCCCGCGCTCGAGAACCAGGCCACGTCCCCCTCGCCGAGCGAGCCGACCTCGCCGCTGGAGGCGACGCCGGCGGGATCGAGCAGCGGGACGTGGATGCCGTCGGCCAGGCCGGTGATGCTGG
>JAMFST010000445.1 GCA_026225435.1 Labilithrix luteola | reverse complement strand
GGACGCCGAGCGCGCCGCCGATACGCACGGCATCGACGTCGAGCGCCATCACCGCCCCGTGCCCCTCGCGCGCAATCGTCGAAGCCGGCAGCTGCGTCGCGCACCAGCCGATGACCCCCTGCCCGGTGAACCGCACCGGGTCCTCGCCACCGAAGCGGAGCGAGAGCACGTCACCCGGCGACTCCGAGCGCACCAGCGTGCAGCGCTCGGCCGCGTTCTTCAGCGGGAGCAGGTGATCGCTGGGGAGCGCGCTACCCAGGTACGTGAAGCCGGCCGACTCGAGATCGCGATGGGCAACCCACGCGTCGTAGGCGTCGCGCGCGCGCGGCTCCGGGTGACCGTCGTTCAGCCAGCCGGCGAAGGCGCCGTTGTCACAGTCGTGGTCGCGCGAATCGAGCACCTTCTGCACCGGCGTCTCGAGCAGCTCGAGCCCCACGTGATCGCCGACCGCGCGCGGCTCGATGCGCAACAGGCGGGTCATCGGCTCGTCGGTCGCGTCGTCGATCAAGGTCACGTGCTCGCCGCGGCACCCGCACCAGGCGGCGGAGCTGGTCACCTCGTCGACCAGCGGAGCCGGCCCGTCCCCTGCGCGCGCGCGCTCGATGCGCAGGTGTGGCGTGCCGCCGGGGCCCGAGCTGGTGCCGGTGCCGAGCCCGACGAGACACGCCGGACCGTCCAGCGTCGCCTCGAGGCGGTTCCCGCGCGGCCACGACGGCGCGATCCACGGCGTGAAGCCGAGGCGCGTGTAAGTGGTGGCGAGCAAGGCCATCTGCGTGTCGGCGCGCCGGTAGTGCTGCACGGCCACGACGGCGACCACCGCGACGACGGTCGTGACGATGGCGAACAGCGTCTGCAGCACCCGGCGCACGCGGCGCTGATGGCTCGCCACCTTCGCCTCGACGGCGATCTGCCCCTGGCGCCACTCGCGCTCGGCACGGACCTCGCGCTCCACGCGTTCGGCGTCCGGATGGCGACCGCCGAGAACGGAGAGCGCGCGCTCCACCTCGTCGAGCCCGTGCGACTGGAAGCCGGTCGGCACGGTCGACGGCGGGCGCATCGGCGGCGGCGAGGACATGGGCGGCGGGATCGAGCTGTACCGCGCCCCCTTCGACCGCATGCTCTTCACGCCCAGCGGCGTGATGGAACGCTTCCCCTTGCCGGGCGGGGTGAACGACGGCGGACGCGACGCCTTGGCGGTGAAGGGCACGCTCGGCCGAGACGAGGTCGGCCGCGCGGCGGGCACGGGGCGACTCGACTCCAGCTTCTCGCGGATCCCCGGAGGGAGCGGCGTGCCGGGTTTGACGACCTTCACGAGGCGAGAATACGGCAGACGAGCGGCGTCGACGATCGCTGCCCGCTGCTGGTATCGAACGGAGACCCACAATGAAGGCACGCACGCTCAAGCTCGGCGGTCTCACCACGCGTCTGGTCTCCACCGGAGAGGTCACGGGCGACGCCGGCGGAGGCCCGCTGGTCGTTCTTCTCCACGGTTTCGGCGCGCCGGGGGACGATCTGGTCGGCCTCGCCGCCGATCTGGCCGCGTCGCCGGAGATCGCCAGGCTCCCTGTCGCTCCGCGTTACCTCTTCCCGCACGCGCCGCTCGCGCTCGGACCGGACGGGGACGTTCACGAGGGGGCGGGCGCCGAAGGGGGCGGCCGCGCCTGGTGGCCCATCGACATGATGGCCATCCACCTGGCGTCCATGCGCGGTGAGCGCATCGACCGCTCCAAGGACATCCCGCCGCAGCTGGCCGGGGTGCGCGCCTCGATGACCGCGCTGCTCGACGAGGCGCAGCGCGAGCTCGGGGCGACGGGCGAGCAGACGGTGCTCGGCGGCTTCTCCCAGGGGTCGATGGTCTCCTGCGACATCGCCCTGCAGACCGACCGGCCGCTGGCCGGGCTGGCGGTGCTCTCGGGCACCTTGCTCGCCGAGCCACAGTGGGGGCCGCGCTTCGTCACGCGCGGGTCGGCCTCGCCGGCCGGTCGCAAGCCGCTGCCGGTCTTCATGAGCCACGGCAACGCCGATCCGGTGCTCCCCTTCGTCCAGGCGGAGAAGCTGCGCGACCGCTTCACCGAGGCGGGCGTGCCGGTGCGGTGGGCTCCCTTCCGCGGCGGTCACGGGATCGGCCCCGACGCGCTGACGGCGCTCGGTAGCTTCATCGCCG
>JAMFST010000444.1 GCA_026225435.1 Labilithrix luteola | reverse complement strand
GTCGCCGCGATCGATCTCGTCGCCGGTCTGCACGACGACCAGCGAGCCGCCGTTCCAGTGACCGTCCGGCCCGATGGCGCCGGCGAGCGTGAAGGCGCGGCGGGTGTGATCGAGATCCCCGTGGAGATCCCCGATGGCGACGACGCGCGCCGCCGCGGGGCGAGAGATGCGCGGACCGAGCGTGGTCGGCGAGCTGCTCGCCGCCGCCGAACCAGTCGTCGCCGGCGCGGACGCGGAGGCGGCCTTCGCCGGCGCATCCCCCTCGGTAGGCTCCGAAGTCTTGTGGCAGCCGGTCGCCAGCGAGGCCGCGACGAGCAGCGCCGGCATCATCATCCGCTCACGCATACGAGTACGGCCCCCCGCGCTCGAGCGCGCGCTTGAACGCCGGCCGCGCGTGGATCCGCTCGACCAGCGCGCAGATGTTCGGGTGCGTCGCTACGGTGACCCCACCGCGCGCCTTGGCCGCTTCCAGCGGGAAGGACATCTGGAGGTCCGCACCGGAGAGCGCCTCGCCGACCAGCCAGGTCTTGCCCGCCAGCTCGTTCTCGATGAAGGCGAGGTGCTTCTTCAGGTTCGGCGCGACGAAGCCCGCCTCCAGCTTCCCGGCGATCTGCTTGGTGACCGGCTTGATGAAGAACGGCACCGGCGCCTTGGCGATCTGCCCGGTGATGAGCCGCAGAAGCAGCAGCGGCATCAGCGACCCCTCGGCGTAGTGCAGCCAGAAGCGGTACTTCAGCCGCGCATCGGTGGCGTCGGGCGCGGGCGCCAGATCCAGCGCGCCGTTCTTCCCGCCGTAGCGTTCGACGAGGTACTCGAGGATCGCCCCCGACTCGGCGAGCGTGTGCCCCTCGTCGACCACCACCGGCGACTTGCCCAGCGGGTGCACCTTCTCCAGCGCCGGAGGCGCCAGCATCGTCTTCGGGTCGCGGTCGTAGCGGACGATCTCGTAGGGGACCGCCAGCTCCTCCAGGGCCCAGAGGATGCGCTGCGAGCGGGAGTCGTTCAGGTGGTGGACGATGAGCATTCGGGCGGCGGCGGTTGTCCCATGGCGCGCATCGCTCGTCGAGGCCGAGATTGCGGCAGGAAAATCGCCTAGGCTGACGCGCCGTGACAACGCCGATCGCCACCCTCCTCGTCTCCTGCCCCGATCAGAAGGGCATCGTCGCCGCGCTCGCGCAGCTCCTCTACGGGCACGGTGCCAACATCCTCGCCACCGACCAGCACACCGACAACGAGAGCGGGCAGTTCTTCCAGCGCATCCGCTTCGACCTGTCGGACCTGCGCACCGATCGCACCGCCGTCGAGGCCGCCATCGCCGACGTGGCCGCGCGCCTCTCGATGAAGTACGCGCTGCGCTACTCCGAGCCGCAGAAGAACGTCGCCCTCTTCGTCTCCAAGTACGATCACTGCCTGCAGGATCTGCTCTGGCGCCACCGCATGGGCGAGCTCCCCTGCGCGATGAAGCTGGTCGTCTCCAACCACCCCGATCTCGAGCCGGTGGCGCGCCACTACGGCGTCCCGTTCCACTGCATCCCGGTCACCAAGGAGACGAAGGTGGAGGCGGAGAAGGCGCAACGCGCGCTGCTCGAGGAGCACGGCGTCGACCTGGTCATCTTCGCCCGCTACATGCAGATCGCCTCGCAGGAATTCTCGGCGGCGTACAACGGGCGGATCATCAACATCCACCACTCGTTCCTCCCCGCCTTCATCGGCCAGAAGCCGTACCACCAGGCCCACGCGCGCGGCGTGAAGCTGATCGGCGCGACCGCCCACTACGTGACGCCGGACCTCGACGAGGGGCCGATCCTCGAGCAGGACGTCGCCCGCGTGACCCACCGCGACACCGTCGAGGACCTCGTGCGCAAGGGGCGCGATCTCGAGCGCGTGGTCCTCGCCCGCGCCGTGCGGGCGCACCTCGAGGATCGCGTTCTCGTGTACGGAAACAAGTCCGTGGTATTCGAATGAGCCGCGACTGGACGAGCGCGGCCGTTCGTGGGAAGACGGACGGCTCAGCCATTGGCGGCTGAGCTTCCTTCCGGTCCGACGAGCTCGTTCCATGGCCTTGGCTGAGTCGAGGTTTCCCCCCGTCGAGCAGCTCCTGCCGCACGGTCCACCGATGTTGCTCGTGGACTCCATCGTCGACGAGATCGACGACGGGCTCATCTGCAAGGCGGTGATCGCCGACGACTTCGTCTTCCTCCGCGACGGTGAGGCCAGCGTCGCCGTCTGCGTGGAGCTCGTCGCGCAGACCATCGGTTGCTACGCCGGGCTGCGCGACCACCGGGCCAAGCGACCGGCGAGCCCCGGCCTGCTGGTTGGCATCCGCAGCGCCACGTTCCTCCCCGGTGCCGTGCTGCGCTCCGGCGACGAGCTGCGGACGACGGTCCGCTCGCGCTGGGTCCAGGAGCCGGTCGCCAGCTTCACCGGCGAGGTCGTGCGCGGCGAAGAGGTGCTGGCCACGGTGGAGATGTCGGTGGCGGCCTCGACCCCGGAGATGCTTCGGAGCCTGCGATGAGCGAGCGCCGTCGTGCCCTCATCACCGGCGCGAGCCGCGGGATCGGTGCGGCCATCGCCCGGACGCTGGCGCGGGACGGCTTCGACATCGTCATCAACTGCAAGGCGAACGTCGTCCGCGCCGAGGAGGTGGCCACCGAGGTGCGCGCCCTGGGCCGCGAGGCGGTCGTCGCCCCCTTCGACGTCACTGACGCCGCGTCGACGAGCCGCGCCGTCGAGGCGCTCCTCGAAGGCGGTATCCACGTGCTGGTGAACAACGCCGGCGTCACCCGCGACGCGCCGTTCCCGACCACCACGGAGACCGCGTGGAACGACGTCCTCGATACGACGCTCGGCGGCTTCTACAACGTGACCCGGCCGCTGGTGATGCCGATGGTCCAGCGGCGCTGGGGGCGCATCATCAACGTGTCGAGCATCTCGGGAGTCATCGGTAACCGCGGTCAGGTGGGCTACTCGGCGGCCAAGGCGGGGCTCATCGGCGCCACCAAGGCGCTCGCCCTCGAGGTCGCCAAGCGCCACGTCACCGTCAACGCCATCGCCCCCGGGTTGATCGACACCGAGATGCTCGAGGGGGCACCGGTGGACGAGATCCTCAAGCACATCCCCATGCGCCGTGTGGGGCAGGCCGACGAGGTCGCCGAGCTGGTGGCTTTCCTCGCCAGCGATCGCGCGGCGTACATCACCGGCCAGGTCATCGCCATCTCGGGAGGCCTGTAGATGCGCCGCCGCGTCGTCGTCACCGGCATCGGCGTCACCAGTCCGCTCGGCTCGGAGCTGCCGGAGATCGAGATCGCGCTGCGCGAGAACCGCTCGGGCATCCGCCGCATGACCGAGTGGGCAGGCGTGCAGCACATGCTCACCAAGCTGGGCGCACCGGCCGACGCGCCCGAGATCGACAAGCTCCCGCGCAAGGTGAGCCGCTTGATGGGCCGCGTCGCCATGCTCGCGACGGTGGCCACCGAGCGCGCGATCGCCGACGCGGGGCTCACGCCGGAGGAGGTCAGCAGCGGCAAGGTGGGGCTCGCGCACGGCAGCACCCACGGCTCCTCCTCGGTGAACGAGGCCTGGGTGCGCAAGCTCGTCGAGACCGGCGGCTTGCTCGGCCTCCCGGCGACCTCGTACCTGAAGTTCATGAGCCACACGACGGCCGCGAACCTGGCCATGCACTTCGGCATCCGCGGCCGGGTCATGACCACCTGCGCCGCCTGCGTCAGCGCCAGCCAGGCCATCGGCTACGCCTACGAGGCGATCCGCCAGGGGACGCTCGACGTCATGATCGCCGGCGGCGCCGAGGAGCTGCACTTCTCGCACGCCGGCGTGTTCGACGTGATGCACGCCACCAGCACCCGCTACAACGACGATCCGGCGCGCGCGCCGCGGCCGTTCGATCGCGACCGCGACGGGCTGGTCGTCGGCGAGGGGGCCGGGACCTTCGTGCTCGAGGAGTACGAGCGCGCCCGCGCGGCCGGCAAGACGATGTACGCCGAGGTCCTCGGCTTCGCGACCAACTGCGACGGGGCGAACATCACCAGCTCGTCGTCGGAGAGCATGCAGGACGCGATGCGCGCCGCCCTCGCCGACGCACGGCTGTCGGCCAGCGACATCGGCTACGTCAACGCGCACGCGACGGCGACCGAGCTCGGTGATCAGCTGGAGAGCCAGGCGACCTACGCGGTGTTCGGCGACCGCGTGCCGGTGAGCTCCCTCAAGGGGCACCTGGGTCACACGCTGGGCGCCTGCGGGGCGATCGAGGCGGCGATCTGCATCCACATGATGCGGCGAGGCTTCGTCGCGCCGACGCTGAACCTCGAGAACGTCGACCCGCGCTGCGCGCCGCTCGATTACGTGCGCGGCGGCGTGCGCGAGACCTCCTTCGACATCTCGCTGAGCAACAAGTTCGCCTTCGGCGGGCTCAACACGAGCCTCGTCCTCGGACGCGTATGAGGATGGCGCCTCTCACGCGCGCCAGGGTGCTGCTCCTGCTGGCGCTCGCCGTCGAGGTGGTCGTCCTTCGCGGTCACGCCTGGCCCGTCGTCATCGCCACCCTCGCCGTGGCAGCGGGCGTCATCACCTGGGGGATCGCGGCGCCGGCGGCGCAGCTGGTGGTGCCGAGCGTGAACCACACGCGCGCGTCCGATGCGATCGCCTTCACCTTCGACGACGGTCCGGATCCGGCGACCACCCCGCGGGTGCTCGATCTCCTCGCCCTCCACGCGGCCCACGCGACCTTCTTCGTCGTCGGAAGCCGCGCGGCGGCGCACCCCGAGATCGTGCGGCGCATCGTGGCCGAGGGGCACGACGTCGGCTCGCATACCTGGAGCCACGCGCACACCTTCCACTTCGGCAGCGCCGCCCGCCAGCGGCTCGACATCGAGCGCGGGCTCGACGCCGTCGCGGCCATCACCGGCCAGCGCCCGCGGCTCTTCCGGCCGCCGCAGGGGCTGCGAACCCCGCCGCTCCGCCGGGCGCTCGCCGGCCTGTCGCTGGTCTGCGTGACCTGGAGCGAGCGCGCGCTCGATGCGATGGGACGCGACAGCCGCGCCATCGTCCGGCGCCTCGATCCGGCGGTCCGCGCGGGGGCGATCCTGGCGCTCCACGACGGCGGCGGGTTCGGCGGCACGCTCGATCGCAGCCCCACGGTCGCCGCCCTCGGCACGCTGCTCGATCTCGCGCGCGCCCGCGGGCTGCGCTGCGTGCGCCTTGAAGAGGTCCTCACGTGACGCCGCTCTTCGCGCTCCGCTCGCGGATCCCCTGGCCGGTGTGGATCGTCTTTCGCGCGGTCCGCAGCGCGCTCGTCGCCAGCGCCTTCGCGGCGTTCTGGTGCGGCGGGTGCATCCTCGCCTGGACGGTGCTCCCGCTGGTGGCGCTCTTCGCCCGCGACCGCACCCGCGCGTGCCAGCGGCTCGTCGCCGCCTCCTTCCGTCTCTTCCACGGCTACATGCGCATGCTGCGGCTGGTGGAGGCGGCCACCATCACCCTGCCGCCGATCGAGCCCGGCGGGCGCGGCTCGGTGCTCGTCGCCAACCACACCACCCTGGTCGACGTCACCGCCATCCTCGCCCTCCCCGACGTCTGCTGCATCGCCAAGGCCGGCTACTCCTCGAGTCGCTTCGTCGGCCGGCTCCTCGCGCTGGCCGGCTTCATCCCCGCCGGCACCACGCTGGCCGAGCGCGCGCGGATGATCGACGACGCCACCCGGCGCCTCGACGAGGGCTTCCACGTGCTCGTGTTCCCCGAGGGGACGCGATCGCCGGAGGGGGGTCTGCTCCCCTTTCGCCGGGGCGCCTTCGAGATCGCCTGTCGGGCGAACGTCCGCATCGTCCCGATCACGCTGCGCTGCGAGCCCTCCGCCCTGCGGCGCGGGCAGCCGTTCTGGCGGCACCCGGACACCTGCGCCCGGCTCTCTTTCCAGGTAGGCGACGCGCTGCAGCCGGCGGACTTCGCGCACCGCAGCCGCCCCATGCGAAACGCCGTCGAGCAGCAGTATCGATCACGTCTCGGCTTGCTCCCCGAAGCCGGGTACAACGGTTGAGATGGTGACTCGCGAGGAGATCTACGACCACGTGGTCAAGGCAATGGGGGAGCTGTTCGACCTCCCCCCCGAGCGGATCAAGCTCGAGACCAACGTCATCGAGGATCTCGACCTCGACAGCATCGACGCCATCGAGCTGGCCGTCCACATGGAGACCCTGACCGGTCGCCGCCTCGATCCGGAACGCTTCCGCGAGATGCGCACCGTCGGGGACGTGGTCGATATCGTCTACGGCATCCTGCAAACGAAGGCTTCGTGAACGCACAGGTCGCCCGCGTCCTCGCGCTGGCGCTCACGGTCACGGCGCTGGTCGGGCTGGCTCCGCGCGCGGCGGCGAGCGCGCCCCGAGCCCCCACGCTGGACGACACGCTCGCGGCCCTGGCCCGCGCGCCGGGGCTGCAGGCGCACTTCACGGAGGAGAAGCAGATCGCGCTGCTGGCGGTGCCGCTGCGCTCGGAGGGGACGCTGAGCTTCGCGCCCGGACACGGCCTCGTGCGCCGCACCCTCAAGCCGTCGCCGCAGACCGTGCTGGTGACCGACACCGAGCTGTCGTTCTGGGATGGCCGGACGACGAAGCGGATCAGCCTGTCCAGCTCCCCGGCTCTGGCCGCCTTCGCCCGCTCGTTCGACCTGCTCCTCACGGCGAACCGCCCCGCGCTCGAGCGGAGCTTCACCCTCGCCTTCCGCCCGCTGGTCG
>JAMFST010000443.1 GCA_026225435.1 Labilithrix luteola | reverse complement strand
GGGTGTTCATGCTGGTGAACTGCATCGACGACAGGAACCCGAAGCACAGCGCCTGGAGCACGATGATCACGATGCGCGTCTCCGGGCCGACGGTGGCGAAGAGGCAGATGAGGGCGCCGAGGAGCAGCGTGTTCACCAGCAGCACGTTGCGGTAGCCGAAGCGCGCGAGGATGGCCGGCATGCTCGACTTGAGGCTCAGCGCTGCCAGCGACTGCGGCAAGATGAGCAGTCCGGACTGCACCGGCGAGTAGCCGAGACCGACCTGGTAGAGCAGCGGCAGGAGGAACGGCATGCCGCCGACGCCCAGCCGGGTGATGAAGCTGCCGGCGACCGCCGCGCGCAAGGTGCGGATGGAGAAGAGCGACAACCGGAGCAGCGGCCGCGCGACCCGTCCGCCGTGGAACACGTAGCCGAGGATGAGCGCCACGGCGAGGCCAAGCAGGCCGATGATCGCCCGCCCGCCGAGCGAGTGCTCGCCGAAGATCTCGAGCACGTAAGACAGGAGCGCGACGCCCGATCCGAAGAGGCACAGGCCGACCCAGTCGAGCCGGTCGTGCGTCTCGGCGCGGTAGTCGGGCAGGTGGCGGTACACGAGGTACAGCCCGAGGCAGCCGATGGGCAGGTTGACGAAGAAGATGACCCGCCAGTGCAGGTACCCGACGATGAGCCCTCCGGCGAGCGGCCCGAGGAGCGGCCCGATGAGGCCGGGGATGGCGACGAAGCTCATCGCCTTCACCAGCTCCGACTTGGCGAAGGCGTGCACCATGGTGAGGCGGCCAACCGGCACCATCATCGCGCCGCCGCAGCCTTGCAGGATGCGGCAGGCGACGAGCACGTGCAGATCGCTGGTGAGCCCGCACAGGAGCGAGCCCAGGGTGAAGAGGCCGATCGCCGAGGCGAACACCTTGCGCGTACCGAAGCGGTCGGCCACCCAGCCGCTCACCGGGATGAACACCGCGAGGCTGAGCGTGTAGCTGGTGAGCACCGACTTCATGCTCAGCGGCACCACGTGCAACGCCGCGGCCATCGTCGGCAAGGCGGTGTTGAGGATGGTCGTGTCGAGCGACTCCATGAAGAAGGCGACCGCCACGAGCCACGGCAGGAGGCGCTTCACCGGCCCCTCGGGGAGAGGCTGGTTCAGGTACGGCGAGGTCGGCCGCGTCGGTGCTGTCGGCGAGGCGCTCAGGCGGGATCCGCGTTCTTCGAAGGCGTCTCGACCGGATCGTGCCAGCCGCCGTGATCGCGGGTGAGCGCCTGCGCCGCCTCCGGACCCCAGGTCCCCTGCGCGTAGACGGTCGGCGGCGTGGTGTGGGCGAGGATCGGGTCGACCACCTTCCACGAGGCCTCCACCGCGTCCTCGGTGGCGAAGAGGGTGCGGTCCCCCTTCATGGCGTCGCCCAGGAGACGCTCGTACGGGAGCATCTCGACGGCGACGTCGCTCGGCGCCACCAGCTCGACCCGCTCGCCGGTCATCTGCTCGCCGGGCTTCTTCATGCGCACCGACAGCCCCGTCGTCACGTCGGGACCGAGACGGAAGCGCAGCGTGTTGCTCCCGGCGAGATCGAGCGCCCCGCGATCAATCGCGATGAAGGCACCACGCTGGCGTTCGCCAAGCAGGATGCGCGCAAGCTCCTCGATCTCCCAAAGCCCGTGACGGACGAAGGGCAGCCCCATATTGAAGGCCTCCGCGACCGGGCCATCCTGTC
>JAMFST010000442.1 GCA_026225435.1 Labilithrix luteola | reverse complement strand
GCCGGCCTAGGACCCGCGAATAGATCACGCTCGGATTCACAGCGTGGAGGTTCCAGCGGCGCGGCTCGTTGCCGATGACCGCAGACCGATCGAGCTCGACGCCTTCGTAGACGTACGACAACCGGAGGCTCAGACGGTCGCGCTCTCCGAGGACGAACGGCAGCGGGGCGAGGTCGACCTCGCCGCCCGACGACGCTCGAGCTCGTCGCGGCGGCCGTCGACTCGGCACGCAGCTCGCTGTTCACGATCCAGCCCGACACCGGGTCGCTTCGTGACGACCTCGTCGACTTCATCGTCACGCTCGCGAAGCAGACGCGCACCCCGCCCGGTCGCGCAGTGATGCGCATGTTCCTCTTCGATCGAAAGAACCCCGAGCTGGAAGAGATCTCCCGACGGCTCGGCGAAGAGGAAAGCGCGCGCGGACCGCAAGTGATTCTCGACCGTGCGATCGCGCGCGGTGAGCTCCCGATCGGCACTCCTCGCGGCTTCTTGGTCGACGTCATTCGCGGAGCCGTCATCCTTCGCGTGCTCATGACCGAGGCGCCGCTCGACGCCTCCTACGCGCGAATGCTCGTCGACACCTTGCTCGAGGGCGCTCTCACCTCAACGTCTCCGAACGTGCGACCCTCGAAGTAGCGCGTGAAGGCAGCCTTCGCGTCGTCGAACGAGAACACTCGGTCGAGACGATACGCCCGTCATCGTGGCGCTTGCCCCTCGGTCGTACGACCGAGGTTCTCGCCCGCCGAGGCGAGCTCGCCCACGACCAGCGCCCACACCGCGACCGCCTGGTCGATGGCTTCGTCGTCCAGCACCGCGGGGGTGTCGTTGACCGTGTGGTGGTAGTCGAAGTACCGCGACATGTCCTGCCGCAGGACGACCAGCGGAACGCCCGCTCTCCCCAGGTGCGCGGTGTCAATGCCGCCGCGCACGGGCTCGTGGCGCAATCGCACGCCGTACCGTTGGGCGAGCGCGACTGCTCGCTCGAACGCCACGGCCCCCGTGGGCGTGCCCTCGTACCGGGCCACCTGCACGCGCCCGTCCCCCGAGTCCGCTTCGATGGCCACCACGTGGTGCGACAGCTCGTCGTGGTGCTGATGGACGTACGTACGGGCGCCCGCCTCGCCGTTCTCCTCGTTGGCGAACAGCACCACCCGCACCGTGCGCCGCGGCGGGCGCGATTGCATGATCCGATGGGCGGAGGCCAGCACGATGGCCACGCCCGCGCCGTCGTCCAGGGCACCCGTACCCAGGTCCCAGGAATCCAGGTGGGCGCCCAGCAGCACGATCTGGTCGGCCCGGTCGGTTCCCGGAATCTCACCGATCACGTTGACCCCGCTGGCGTCGGGCAGCGTCCTGCACCCGAGCACCAGGTGAACGCGCACCGGATGGCCCGACGTCGCCGCCGTCACCAGCCGGTGCAAGCTGTCGCCGTCCGCCGTCGACACAGCCGCCGCGGGAATCCTCGGGGCGTCCGTCGCATAGACCATCGATCCCGTGTGGGGCGCCCGAGTAGCGTCGGTGCCGAGCGATCGCAGCAGCAACGCCACCGCGCCCTTGCGCCCCGCCGCCGACGCCGCATCCCGTCGGATGTCGACGGAGTCGTCGTAGCCCGCCCCCGTGTCCGTGCGACGCATCACATGGTGCACGTAGACGATCTTTCCTTGCACGGCGGCGTCCGGCAGGGCAGCCAGAGCCTCGAGCGACGGGACATCGAGGACCTCCGCGTCGATGCCCTCGGCGGGCGTCCCCACGCTGGATCCCAGGGCGCCCACGGCCAGCGGTCGGTGGACGGGAGTGACCAGCTCGCACGCGGTGACTCCGCGGTCCCAGTGGCGAACTTGTACCGATTCGGTGTGCACGTTCGCGAACCCCAGATCGTGCATCGCGCGCACCGCCCATGCCTCGGCGAGGGGCTCGCCCGGCGAACCCGCCAGACGCGGCCCCACTTCGTCCGCGAGCGATCGGACGAGGCCCGGCGCTTCGGATGGGGGCGCAACCTCCCGAGCGATCGTCGGCGGCGCGGGGACCACAGGGGGCGCGGCGGACG
>JAMFST010000441.1 GCA_026225435.1 Labilithrix luteola | reverse complement strand
CGCGCATGCATGTCCATCCTGCACCAGCGATTCATCGATCGCGACATTCTGCCGGCGCCGGCAGGTTGGATGGCTAGCGACGCCAAACGCGCTGCAGAATTGTACATGCGGATCAGCGGAACTGATGCCTCGCCGAGCAACGTCGCGCTCGCCGCGAAGATCGCACAGCGGTACTCGCGGCAGCTCGCCGGCCACTTTCGCGATGACGAGCTCGCGCGCAATCCCGCTCTGAAGACCCTCGCAGCGGTCTACGGAATTCGACCGACCGTCGAGGACGAGGAGACCGACGACGCAGTGGACGAGGATCCGCCGGCGGAAGACTCGGTGGTGCTCGAAGAAGAGCCGGTATCAGCCCCGGCGGCACCGGCGCCTCCGCCAGAGCAGTCCGCTGCGCCTACGCGTCGCCGGGGTCGTCCGAAAGGCTCGAAGAACAAGCCGAAGGCAGCGCAGCCTGCGCCGTCTGGTCGTCGTCGGCGCTCGCGCTGATCCTTGCTCCGCGGAGGTCGGGGACCATCTGCGGATCGATTTTATCAGGGACGGGTACGCCCCATGCCCAAGGTGTTCATCAACGGGGAGCACCGCGCCTGACCGGTTCGGGAGTGCTGACGGGTTAGATGTGCGCGAAGCGGGCCCCGTAGGGAGCCTCCCCCATCACAATGGTCCCGGCGTCAGGCCTCTGAGGGCACGCTCGCCGAGGACAGCATCGCGAACGTCGCCTGCAGCGTGAAGGGGCGGCCGGTGCGTCCGCACATTCCGCGGGCTGCGAGCTCAAAGCGAATCCGACGGTACGACCAACCGTTCGCGCGAAGCGCTCGCGCTGCCGCGATGGCCGCTTGCTCGGCGGTGTCCAGAGTGCAGGTCTTCCCGTCCTCGGCCATACGACAGCCGTAGGGGACGGCGCCAACGCGCTCGCCTCGTGCGCGCTTGACCGCAAGTGCCGCCTTGGTCCGCGCGCGAATCAAGCCTCGTTCGTAGGCGGCCGCGGCGTCCAGGATCGACCGCTGCTGCACCCGGGCGACCTGCTCAGGATCGGGCGGGTGCGCATGATGCTGGAGGCCATCGATACCGAGCTACCCAGCTCGATCGGCACGCGGGAGCTCGCTCTTCGCGGCGCGCAGCGGCTACTCGCACGCGACACCGTACCGGTCGTCATCGTGGTGGAAGGACCGAACCTCGGACACGCGCTGCGCCTGACCGAGCCAGACCGCGCGTACATCGTGGGGCGCGGCGATGGCAGCGACCTCGTCCTCGACGACGACGACGCCTCGCGCGATCATCTCGCCGTCAGGTGGCAGGGCACCCGGGTCACGCTGCGAGACCTGGGCTCGACGCAGGGGACGCACCTGGGCGCCATTCCACTCGAGCGCGATGCCGAGGCCATCTGGTCGCCCGCCGGGAGGATGACGCGGGTGGGTCGGTCCGTACTCGCGCTTCGTGAGCCGTTGCCTGTGCCATCGCTCGACGACGTGGTGGTTCCGGAAGCTTCGGCCCCTGCCGAAGCGGTGCTCACGCGAGGGGACGCAGCGGACGAACCGTCGCCGTCGCCTCCGGAGGATGGCGGTGGTGGTTCGGCTGCTCCCATCGTGGCAGCGGCCATGATCGGCGACGCCGTCGCCGGTGCACCGCCGGCGGTCGCGAACGGAGGCAGTGGTCGTGGTGTCTGGGAGCGCGTCGCCTTGCTCGCGACGGTCGCGATCTGCATCGCCAGCGCCGTGGGCATCGTCTGGCTGGTCATGCAGCATTGACGACTCGTGGGGTATCCTGACTGCCGTCATGACCGCCAGCGCCTACAATGGCGTGTACTACGTCCCGTCCGTAGGGCTGTGGGAAGCTCGCGTGCGTCTCGCCCTCGGTCGATGGATGCGGATTGCACGATTCGAGCGCGACGAAGACGCAGCTGCCGCGTGGGACCGCGTCGTGACCAAGCTGGAGCTGGACGACCCCCGCAACTTCCCGGGTCGCAAGCTGCGGCCAGCCAGTGTCGAAGAGATACGCGCCGAAGTACGTCTGTCACACAAGGAGCGCAAGACCAGCAGGTTCTTCGGGGTCTACTGCTCTTTGGGGCGCCGCGGCGAGCGCCCGTGGACCGCATCGGTCCGCGTGCACGACCGTGATGTGCAGCTCGGCTCCTGGGCGACGCCGCGCGAGGCGGCGCTCGCCT
>JAMFST010000440.1 GCA_026225435.1 Labilithrix luteola | reverse complement strand
GCTGGTCCTCGCTCTCGCGCTCGGCAAACGTTAGGTTTTTCCGAAGCTCTTCGTCAACGTTTGCGCGGCACGCGATACGCTTCTGTCGATGACTCGCGTTCGCGCAGGCACACTTGCGCCGCTCGCGCCGCTCACCCTGGCGGCCCTGGCGGCGCTTTCGGCCGGCTCCGGCGGCTGCCGCCAGGATCCAGCGGCTGCCGAGGCGGAGCGCACCCGGAGCGACAAGGAGGCCCTGGCCGAGCCGGTCCGCCGCGACAAGGTGCTCGACGATCTGCTCCGCAAGGCCGACCAGCTGGCCGAGAGCGGGCACGAGGAGGCGGCAGCGGCCCTGCTCGAGGGGGACACCACCTTCGCGGCGGACCAGGCGGTGCGCGCCATCGACCTGGTGAAGCCGCAGAGCGAGTGGGGGCGGAAGGTCACCGCGGAGCTCGCCGATGTGCTGCACGCGCGCCAGGCGTCGCTCGCCCCTTACGATGCGGCGCTGAAGGGGACGGATCTCGACGCCAAGCTCACCGCGGTCCAGGAGCAGCTCGTCCTCGAGCAGCGGACGATGGCCGCGCTCGCCCACGCCAACGGGGAGCTCGAGACGTGGTCCCCGCCGGTGCTCGACGCCGCGGTGCTCGACCCCATCCGCCTGCTCACCGCCCCGCATCCGACGATGTCCGGTGCGCCCGCGTTGACGGCACCGGACCCGAGCACGCATCCTTGAGCCGCCGCGCCATGCACGTCCTCGTCCTCGACAACTACGACTCGTTCACCTTCAACCTGGTGCAGTACCTGGGGGAGCTGGGCGCGCGCACCACGGTGGTGAAGAACGACGCCTGCACCGCCGAGCAGCTGGCCGAGCACGCGCCCGACGGCCTTCTGCTCTCGCCCGGACCGGGCACGCCCGACGAGGCGGGGATCACCCTCGACACCATCCGAGCTTACGCCGGCAAGCTCCCCATCTTCGGGGTGTGCCTCGGGCACCAGGCCATCGGGCAGGCCTTCGGCGGCAAGGTGATCCGCGCCGATCGCCGCATGCACGGGCGCACCTCGCCCATCGTGCACGCAGGGGGCGGCGTGTTCCGCGAGCTCCCCTCCCCCTTCGAGGCGACCCGCTACCACTCGCTCATCGTCGAGCGCGGGTCGCTCCCGGCGGAGCTCCAGGTCACCGCCTGGACCGACGAGGGGGAGATCATGGGACTGCGGCACGCGACGCTCGACGTCGAAGGCGTGCAGTTCCACCCCGAGAGCATCCTCACGCGCGAGGGGCAGCGGCTGCTGGGCAACTGGCTGGCGCGCGTCGGCGCGGGCAGCGCGTGAACAGCAGCGATTCGCTCACCTTCGTCCAGGCCTTCGGGCGGCTCGAGGCCGACACGCTCGATCCGCCGGCGGTGCGGGCGGCCTTCACGGCGATCCTGGGCGGCGAGTGGACCGCGGTGCAGGTGGGGGCGTTCGCCACCGCGCTGCGCCTCCGCGGGGAGACGGCGGAGACGATCGTGGCCGCGGCCGAGGCGCTACGCGAGGCGATGACGGTGGTGCCGCACGAGCATCCGCTGGTGGTGGATACCTGCGGCACCGGCGGGGACGGCGCGCACACGCTCAACGTGTCGACCGCGGCGGCGCTGGTGGTGGCCGCCAGCGGCTATGTCGTCGCCAAGCACGGCAACCGCTCGGTCTCCAGCCGCTGCGGGAGCGCCGACGTCATCGAGGCGCTGGGGATCCCGCTCGACCTGAACGCCGCCGAGCAAGGCGCTCTCCTCGGCAGCTCGGGGATCGCGTTCCTCCTCGCGCCGGCGCACCACCCGGCGCTGCGCCACGCGTCCATCGCCCGGCGCGAGCTCGGGGTGCGCACCTTGTTCAACGCGCTCGGGCCGCTGGTCAACCCGGCGCGCGCAACCCACCAGCTGGTCGGTGTGTACGACGACCGGCTGCGACCGATCGTGGCGCGCGCGCTCGGGAAGCTCGGGGTGATCCGCGCCTGGGTGGTGCGCAGCGACGACGGGCTCGACGAGATCAGCCCCGCCGGCGTCACCCGGGTGAGCGAGCTGGTGGACGGCGAGGTGCACGAGCGGTTCATCGCCCCCGCCGACTTCGGCCTCTCGCCCGGCGCGCTCACCGGTCTCGCCGGCGGAGATGCCGCAGACAACGCGCGCGCGCTCGAGGCGCTGCTGGTGGGCGGGGATCATCCGGCGCAGGGGGCGGTGCTCCTCAACGCGGCGGCGGCGCTCCACGTGGCCGGCTTCGATGCGAGCTTGCGCGCCTGCTTCGCGCGCGCGCGCGAGGCGCTCGGCTCGGGAGACACGCGCCGCCGGCTGGCCAGCTGGCGCGAGCAGGCGCTGCACACGCGGGGGCTGCGGCCGTGAGCGTCCTCGCGAAGATCGTCGCCGCGAAGCGGGCGGAGATCGCCGCCGGCCTTCCGTCTCCCGCGAGCGGCAGCGCGCCGGCGCACACGCCGATCGACGTCGTGGCGCGGCTGACGCGGTCGCGCTCCGGCGGTGCGCCGCTGCGGCTGGTGACCGAGATCAAGTTCAAGAGCCCGAGCGCCGGCCCGCTGTCTCGCGCGCTGTCGGCCGGTGAGCGCGCCGTGGCCTACGCCGAGGCGGGGGCGACGATGATCAGCGTCCTCTGCGACCGCCCCTTCTTCGACGGCAGCTACGCCGACCTGGCCGAAGCGCGCGGCGCCCTGCGCGCCCGGGGGCTCGACGTGCCGCTGCTCGCCAAGGAGTTCGTGATCGATCCGTCGCAGCTGGTCTGCGCGGCGGCGCACGGGGCGGACGCGGTGCTGCTCATCGTCCGTCTGATCGATCAGGCGACGCTCACGGCGCTGGTGTCTCGCACGCGTGAGCTCGGGCTCGAGCCCCTCGTCGAGGTGATCAACGACGCCGAGCTGGCGATGGCGCTCGAGGCGAACGCTCGCCTCATCGGCGTCAATGCGCGCGACCTCGACACGCTGGAGATGGACGCGGCGCGCGCCGGCCGCATCGTCGCCGCCATCCCGAAGGGTCGGGTCGCCTTGCACCTGTCCGGCGTGCGCGACGAGGCGGCCGTCGCCGAGGTCTCCCGCGGTCGCGCGGACGCGGCGCTCCTCGGCGAGGCGCTCATGCGGCAGGAGGAGCCGCGCCCGCTCCTCCGAAGATTGGTCCAGGCGGCGGACCAGCAGTAACGTCGCGCCGTGCAGCTCGACGGCTGGATCGACGCCTACCTCGAAAGCTCATAAATCGCCTCCCCGCACGGTGGGGCAATTACACGGTGGCAATTACACGGTGGGAATTACAATGGCTGCGTGCCCTCAGCCAGCACCCGCGAAGAGTCAGCTGGGATCGAGGTTAAGCCCGGCCCACGCCGTTTCACTCTCCGCCAGCGCATCGTTCTGCGCCTCATCATCGGCGCTGGATACTGGCTCATCCGCATCATC
>JAMFST010000439.1 GCA_026225435.1 Labilithrix luteola | reverse complement strand
GAGAAGGTCGAGTCCTGCGTCTCCACCGCGGCGAGCAGATCCTGGATCTGCGGGCCGTAGAAGCTCGAGGTGCCGAGCATCATCTTGAAGCCGTTCTCGTCGCCGGGGTTGTGACTGCCGGTGATCATGATGGAGGCGGCGGTCTTGAGGTAGTGCGCGGCGAAGTAGAGCTGCGGGGTCGGGCCGATGCCGATCGCCTTCACCGAGCAGCCCACCTCGGTGAGGCCGGTGGTGAGCGCGGAGAAGAGGCGCGGGCTCGAGAGGCGGCAATCGCGGCCGACGGCGACGGTGCGGTCGGCTCCCAGCGGCACCTGGCGGCCGAAGCACTGCCCGATGGCGTGCGCGAGGTCATCGGTGAGGTCGCGATCGGCGACCCCGCGGATGTCGTATTCGCGGAAGATCTGCCTCGGAATGTTGCCGCTGGAGGTGGCCATCGTGGCCAGAGGATGTAGGACGCGCGGCCGGGCGCGTCTACGGGTGGCGCGCCGAGCGGCCGTTCGATCGGGCACCCGCGGGGCGCGGTTTATGGGCTAAGGTCCGCGCGCGCCATGGACGGCCTCCCGCCTTCGCCGCCCGCCGAGGTGAGACCGGCCTCGCCTGCGCCGGCCGATACGCTGCCGCCGGCGCCGCCGACCTACGGCTACGCGGCCACCGACGTGCGCGCCCGCACCCCGCGCGAGATCGAGCTGTGCGATCGCGCCGGCTCGGTCGACTGGTTGTACGTCGGTGGGTCGGTCGCGCTCACCGTCGGTGCCGCCTTCCTCGACGCCGACACCAAGTACGAAGGCAGCCCCGCCGGGCGCATGATCGGGCCGCTCGCCTTCGGCACCACCTTCGGCTTCACCTTCGGCGGCGGCTACCTGTCGCTCCCGCAGTGCTCGCGCGACTGGATCAACGGCGGCACGCCGGAGGGGGAACGGCGCACGCACTGGCCGCTGACCATCGCGATCGCGCTCCTCGCCGGCGCCGTTGCCCCGGTGGTGCAGGAGGCGGTGAACGGCACCGACGGGACGTACTGGAGCGACGGCGAGCGCGCCTCGCGAGTCATCGTCACCGGGCTCACCGCCTTCGGAGGCGCCTTCCTCCCCTACCTGCTCCCGCCGCGCACCTGGCGCGCCGCCAGGGAGCTGGAGAACCTCCGCCTGCGCTACGACACCGGCTCGCGCGCGCCGATCCTCGGCTACGGCTTCGCGTTTTGAATCAGCGAGCGCGAATCGCGCTCACAGATTCAAGACGGGTCTCGTGGGAGCTGGGCGCTCCCCTCGAAACCTGACGGTTTCGAGCCTCCCCGCGTCGCCTGCGGCGAACGTCGTGCGATGCACGACGCTTTCAGCCTCCCGGAGTCTGGCCGGCGGCGATCTGGTCGAGGAAGGGGCGCAGCCAGTGGATCGCCTCGACCTCGTTCTCGCAGACGTAGAGCGGCGCCACGCGCGGCTGCGGGCGGATCCACTCGAAGGCGGTGATGAGACCGCGCACCACCGAGCCGGAGACGATGCGCGCCTCGGCGACGAGTAGCGTTCCCACGAGCTCCTGCCTCGCCGCGACCTCCTTCATCAGCGCGCGGCGAGCATTGGCGCCGGCGAAGATCGGGTTCAGGCGCCGCAGGTCAGTGAGCACCACGTGCGGTCCGCGCGGCCAGATCTCGTCGTAGACGCGGTAGTACGCGGGGAGATCCTCGGGGAGCGGGCTGCTCGGGTAGGTCAGGCGAACGAGCGGGAACGCGGACCCGTCGAAGCCGTACCGCTTGGGGGAGACAGTCGACGCCTGGAGGGAGAAGGTCGGCATCCGCGAGCTCCTGGATCGATGTGGGCCGCGTTCGACGACGCGGTCAGTGCCCCGTGTAGCTGAGGACGCTCGCGCCGACGGTGCCGCCGACACCGAGCACCACGACGATGACGACGGCCCAGACGAGGCGGCGCTTGCGGCGCGACCCGTCGAGCGAATCGGGCAGATCGAGCCCCGCGGTGCCGAAGTCGATCGGCTGGAACGGCGCGGTGGAGAGCCGCTGACCCGGCGGCAGCGAGCCCGAGGTGACGCTCGACCCCTCGGCTGGCGCCGGCGGGAAGGACTGCACCAGCATGGGCGGGGGGGCCACGGACGCCGCGAGGAGGAACGGGGACGGCGCTGCCGGGGCGGGAGCTGCCGGCGCAGCCGCCCGGGCCACCGGCGGCGCGACCGGGGAGGGCGTCGGGTTCTGCGCCACCTTCGGCGCCGTGGGCGCGGTGGCGGCGACCGGCCCGGGGGTGGGTGACGGCGCGAGCGGTGCCGTCGCCGAGAAGGCGGGGAAGATCGCGGGGGAATCCGCGCTCGCTGCGCTGGCCGCGACGGGCGGCGCCGCCGGCGTGCCGACCGGCAGCGGCGTGCCCGGGCGGAGGGTCCCCGTCGGCGCGGGCGTCGGCGCCGAGGCACCCGCCGCACCGGTCGCCGGCGGCGCGTACGACGGAGACATCGCCATCGGGCTGGGGAGGGGCGCGGCCGGGATCGGCGCAGGCATCGCCGGCGGCGGCGACGAGTTGGTCGGCCGCGGCGGGGGCGGCGCGCTCGAGGCGCGGGTGAACGGCTGCGGCATCGGGACGGGCGTCCCCGGAGCCGGCGCGACCCCCACCGGCAACGGCGTCCCCACGTACCCCGTCATGGGCGGCGGCGGGGCGCTCGGCGACCGGGCGTAGTCGCTCGACGAGCGGCGGGACACTTCCCGGTTGAGCTCGCTCATCTGCCGCATGATCGGCGCCACCGCGTCCTCCACGGCAGCGCGCACGAGGAGCTTCATCTCCTCGCGAATCTCCGGCGGGACGGAGCTCACCCCCGAGATGCTGGGGGCCGGCTTGCGCGGAGCGGTCGGCAACGCCGGAGCGCGCGAACCGGCGCGCGGGGAGTTCGGCTTGCGGGGGTCGTCAGGCACGGCTCTAGGTTGCCAGCAACCCCCCCGCCTACGCCAGCCGCAATCTACGCGACCGGCTCAGCCACGCGTCAGCTACCGCTCGAGACCGCCGACTGCGGGATGAGGATCATCGACGTCTGCGGCTTCAGGGTCAGCGACAGGGTGGAGTCGCTGTTGACCGTGTACTTCGCCTGAGCCGGGTCGAGCACGTCGACGAGGACCGTCTTGCCCTTCAGCGTGGTGGTCATCGTGGCGGTGCCGTTGGCGGTGCTGCTCGTCTGGGTGTCGTTGGTGTTCATGACGACCAGGCCATACGCGCTACCGGCGTCGCCACCGGCGCGCTCGAAGGCGAAGATGCCGGCGTCCTGCTCGGTCCCGACGTGCGTCGACGACCAGATGACCTTCGTGTCCCCGCGACGCAGCGCGATGTACTGCTTCCTGATCTGCGCCAGCTTGGCGATGTGCGTGAACGTGTCGCCGGTGGTGGGGAAGCCGGTGTTCCACAGCACCTCGCGGTTGGCCGGGTCGTTGCCGCCGTTGAACTCCTGCTCGGTGCCGTAATAGATGCAGGGGATCCCCTCGGCCATCATGTTCAGCGTGAGCGCGTTGCGCAGCGCCGGCAGGTCGCCCGCCGAGTCGTAGAGGAAGCGGGGGACGTCGTGGTTGTCGAGGAAGTTCACCAGCAGCTTGTACGGCGCGATGGGCACGCCGTCGGTCTGCGGGATCGAGCCGTAGTTGACCGTCTTGGCGTCCCAGAGCGTCTGGATCTGGTCGGTGCCCATCTGCATCGTGTGGTCGTGCGCGTACTCGAAGACGCGCTGGAACACGGTGTAGTGCTGGGAGAAATAGAAGACGCTGTCGAGCTGCCCGGGCTGCGTGTAGCTGCCGAGCAGGATGTCGTCGCCGTCGAAGGCCTCGCCGAACATGAGGAAGTTGTTCTTCCCCTCGGCCTTGAGGCGCTGGCGCACGGTGTTGCCGAACTCGGTCCAGAAGGAGTGCTCGACGTGCTTGACCGTGTCGATGAGGAAGCCGTCGAAGTCGGCCTGCTCCACCCAGGTGGCGAAGGCGTCGGCCAAGGTCGCGCGGACCTCCTCGTTCTCGGTGGCGATGTCCTTGAGGCCACCGGGGAAGTCACCGGTCATCACCTCCTCGTCCGGCTGGTCGTTGATGTTGTCGTACGAGAGGATCTGCCCCTTGCCATGGTACGCCGCGGCGCTGCCGAGGATGCCCGGGCCGGGGAGCACGCGGTCGACCGTGGGGTCGTTGATGAAGATGATCGGCGCGCGCCCCGAGCCGCCGGCAGAGCTGTACGATTGGACACCGTTGGGGTCGTAGTCGGGCGCGTACTCGGAGACCTGCGTGAGCGGTGAGCCGGGGCCACCGCTGCCGTAGACGCTGACGTCCGGCAGGCCGTTCTTGTTGATGTCGTAGAAGAAGACCTGCCCCATGTGGTTGCAGACGATGTCGAGCACGACCTTCATGCCCGCCTCGTGTGCCGCGGCGGTCATCTCGCGCAGCGACGACATGTCCCCGAAGTACGGGTTGATCTCGCTCAGGTTCTCCTGCCAGTACCCGTGGTAGCCGTCGATGTTGGCGTCGGCGGAGATGTTGCGGACCACCGGGGAGATCCACAGCGTGGTGACCCCGAGCGCCTGCAGGTAGTCGAGGTGGTCCTCGATCCCCTTCCAGTCTCCGCCCTGGTACTTGGCGAGCGCGCCGGGGGAGATGCTGTAGTCGTTGTTGACGTCGCCGTCGGCGAAGCGGTCGACGAGGATCTGGTAGATGACCTCGTCGCGCCAGTCGGCCACGTGCGTCGCGATGATCGGCTTGGCGTCCTGCGAATCGATGGAGACGCAGCCCCCGGTGGTCACGCCCGGGAGCAAGCACGCGAGCCCGGCGAGGAGCGGGAAGGAGAAGACGAAAGGCGACTTGGAGGTGCGCTTCATGGCTCTGGTCTGGGCAGACATCACGGGTACGAGCTCGAGTTGAACCACCACTCCACGCCGACGCCGGCGTAGTGCTCCACGGCGCGCTGGGCGAAGACGTCCTGCGGCGCGTAGAGCTCGCGAGCCCCTTCGTTGCGGGCGGTGACGGCATAGAGCAGGCGGAACTGCGGGCGCTTGTACGAACCGCGACCGGCCGGGGAGAAGTAAGGAATGATGCCGGCGCGCCACTCGCTGGCGACGAGCGCGGTGTTGGACGTGTCGACCGTCTCGGCGTAGCGGCGCTCCTGGTAGCTGCCTTCCACGGCCACGCCCCAGTGATCGCCGATGTACACCTGCGGGCGCAGGACCATGGTCCCCTCGTCGTACTTCTGCAGCGAGGTCTGGCTGGCGGACGCGTCGCGGAAGAAGCGGACGTAGCCGCCCACGAGGATGCCGAACCAGTCCTTCTCGTAGTTGCCGCCGATGGCGAGGACCGTCTCGTTGGCCCCTTGGGTGGTCTTGTCCTGGCCGAAGGTGGTCGGCGTGGACAGCGGATCGTAGGCGGCCAGACCGCGGGCGTGGCGGAGGAAGATCTGGAGGAAGGTGTCGCGCTTGCCGGTGAAGAAGGCCGCCTCGCCGCCCACCATGAAGCCCCAGTCGCTGGGGAGCGCCTGCTGGGTGTTGGTGACCGTGTCGGTGGTGGTGCCGGCGCTGATCTCGTGCCCCTCGCCGTAGGCCACCAGCTTCACGCCGGCCGTCTGCCCCTTGGGGATGATGAGGTGCGTGTACTTCGCGCTCTCGATGAGCCGCGGGCGGTCGAGGGTGGTGACGTTGGTGACGCCCGAGCCGAAGGGGGCGACGACCTGGATCTGCTGGTACTGGTAGGTCGGGTCGTCGAGGCGGGTCATGCCGGCGTGGATGGCGACGCTGTTCTTGTCGTCGAAGTTCCAGCCGAGGCCACCGCCGTAGGTGTTCTGGTTGTCGAGCGGCCACCAGTCGAGCAGGTAGATGTCGTCGCCGCGGTACATGCGCGAGCCCACCCACATCGTCAGCTTGCCGTACTGCGCCTGCGCGTACAGGTTGCGCACGGCCAGCGACTGCGTCTCCTGCCCGTTGAAGTGGAAGAACGGCGCGAAGAGCGCCAGCGTGGCGACGACCTTCGTGTGGATGCCGTGGGCGAAGTCGTCCTCGCGACGCAGCTCGAGCTCGGCGTAGCTGTCCTCGTCGATGCGCGTGCCGTGGGAGACGACGTTGGCCGGCTGGCCGGTGCCGCCGCGCAGATCGCTGGCCACCTGCACGCGCCCGTAGGAGCCGAACTCGAAGCGACCGCCGGCAGCCGACTGCGGCGCGTCGACCTTCTCCGTCGCCTGCAGCGAGTCGGTGGCGCGGGTCGAGGGGCCGATGGTGGTGCGGTCGGTGGGCGGCGCCTCGGTCGGCGCCGTCGTGGTCGTGCCGTCATTCGTCTGCGTGGTCTGCAGGGACGGCGAGCGCGCCGGCAGAGGAGCCAGCACGGGCGGCGGCGGATTGGTCACGGTCGCACCGGGCACCACGGGCGCCGAGGTGTCCCCCGGTTGCTGCTGCGCGTGCGCCAGCGTGGAGAACGACGTGACGCCTGCCGCGGCCAGAAGCAGCGACGAGCAGAGACGGTGTCGGAACATGGAGCCCTTCGAAGAGACGATGACTGGAGACGAGTGACCGGAGGTCACGGCGAGAGAATTGCCGTACCCCAGCCACCGAGGGTGACGGTGACGACGCCGCCGTTCTGGACGGTGACGCTGTTGCCGCCCATGGCGTCGTGCAGGACGGTGCCGGCGGTGAGCGTCGCGGCCAGGGTGGCCGGCAAGGTGGCGGTGAGCGTCTCGCCGTTCTGGCTCTTGGACATGGCGACGAGCGCGATCTGTCCGTTGTCGTTGCGCGCGAAGATCAAGCCGGTGGTCGAGGTGAAGACCGGCTCGTAGTCGCCGCGGCGCAAGGGGTCGAGGTTCTTGCGCGCCGCCAGCAGCTGGGTGACGACGTTCTTCGTCGTCGACTCGGCGGACGACAGGCTGTTCGAGGCGCCGCGCCAGGTGACGCGGTTGTTGGGATCGACCCCGCCCCACTCGCTGTACTCGTCGCCGTAGTAGATCATCGGCGCGCCGGGGACGGTCAGCTCCCAGGCGAGCGCCATGCGGTGCCGCTGGTAGGCGACCGGATCGGTGGGCGCCGTCGCGATGTTGTCCCACTGGTTGTAGGCGTTGAGCGCGTTCTGGTTGGCGATGGTGACGAAGCGCGCCGTGTCCTGGCTGCCGATGTACGGCGACATGATCGACCCGGTCGGGTACTCCCAGCCGCTGGCCTGGGTCCAGTAGTCGACCTGGGGCATCCCCTGGTAGTCGGCCACGAACGACTGCATCGGCACCGCGTAGTAGGCGACGAAGTCGAACTGCCCGGTCAGGTCGTTGGGGCCGATGTACTCGTTGATGTAGCTGTAGTTCTCCGGCACGTTGCAGGCCAGGAGCGCCGCATTGTTGGCGCCGCAGCCGCCGTCCCACCCCATGGCCGTCTCGCCGGTGAGGAAGACCGGGTTGCCAGCCTGCTCGAACTCGGCCTGGAGGCGGCCCGAGAGGTTGATGGTGGCGGTGTCCTCGACCTGCTTCACGGCGTCCATGCGGAAGCCGTCGAGGTCGAAGGTGTCCATCCACCAGATGGCGTCGGAGTCGTACTGGTCGTTGACCGCCTGGAGCGTCCAGTTGACGTCCGGCATGTAGTCGGCGAAGAGGCAGTTGATCCGGTCGACGGTCCAGTCACAGTTGTTCGTGCCGCAGATGCACGAGGTGGCCGCGGTGCGGAACCACTCGGGGTGCGCCTGGAAGTACTCGTGCTCCTGGTGCACCTGGTTGATCACCAGGTCCTGGATGACGCGCAGGCCGTGGGCGTGCGCCGCGGCGGTGAGCGCCTTGAGCGCGTCGTTCCCGCCGAAGCGCGGATCGGCCTCGCGGGCCTTGATCGGCCAGTAGCCGTGGTAGCCCATCGTCTCGTGGACGTTGTCGGACGCGATCCACGCATCCGACGGGCCGGTGTTGAACGGCGAGAGCCACAGGGTGCGGACGCCGAGGTTGTCGAAGTACCCGGCGTTGATCTGCGCGGTGATGCCCTCCCAGTCGCCCCCCTGGTACTGCTCGCGCGGGTCGACGCCGCTGGTGGGGGCGACGTTGTTCGTCGGGTCGCCGTCCTGGAAACGGTCGGTCATCACCATGTAGAGGACCGCGTCGCGCCAGTCGAAGGTGGCGGCCTCGACCCAGAAGACCAGGCGCGCCGCGGGGGCGGCGTTGCCCGCCTTGTCGCTGGCGTTGACGAAGATGGTGTACTTGCCGTCGGCGAGGCCGGTGACGTCGAAGGTCACCTTGCCGGACGAGCTGGTCTGCGAGGTGACGTTGGTGGTCACGCCGTCCTTGCGCAAGGTCACCGCCACCGTCGACGGGTTCAGCGGCGAGGCGCTGACCGAGGGCGCGTAGTCGACCTCACCCTTGTACTCACCCTGGCCAGCCGAGGCGCGGGTCAGCGTGTGGCTGACGACCGTGAGGCTGGGCAGGCTGCCGTCGAGGACGCGGATCGCGCTGAACTCGCTGCTGCCGACGTACTTGCGGAATTTCGCCGTGCTGTCGATCTGCGGTGCGCCGTCGACCACCACCTCGTAGGCGGTCATGCCGACCGGGAGGTTCACCGAGGCGGAGAAGGCGCCGTTGGCGTCGGGGCCGGTCATCTTCGTCCCCTCGAGGTTGAAGTTGTTCCACTCCCCCGCGAGGTACACCACGTGCGCGCTCATGCCGGCGGGGGGCGCGTAGTGGAAGCTGGCGGCGTAGACCGGCGTGTCGGCATCGGCGTCGTCGTCGTCATCGCCGGTGCTTCCGCCGCCGTCCTTGTGCTTGCCGCCGTCCTTGACGCTGGCGTCCGGGTCGGACGCGAGCGGCGGCGGGCTGTACGTGTCGCCGCTGGGGCTGCCGCAGGCCGCGAGGTTCGCGCCGAGGAGGAACAGCGGAGCGAAAAACGCCGCCGTGACGAGGCCACCGATCGAGGCGCGTTTCATCGAGAGCATGTTCATCGAGAGATCCTCATCGCGACTTCCGCCGCCACGTCAGCGCACCGAGCGCCATTGCCAACCCTGCCCACGCGAGCGCGTTCTCGCCGCTGCGACCGCTGGTCGCGCAGCCGCCGCTGTCGCTGTCGCTGTCGCCGGCGGTGGCGGTCGCGCCGCCATCGCTCCGCACGCTGCCGCCATCCTCGAGCGGGGGGAGCGACGCGTCGCCGGTGAAGCCGAGGTCACCGCCGTCCGCATCGGCGCCGCCGTCGTTCCCGTCGACGCCACCGTCGACCGCCGGTTCGACCGCGTACGAGCCGCAGACCTCGGTGCCGGCCACGCCGCGGGTGGCGAGACGGAGCGTGTAGGCGCCGCCGCCGAAGCCGACCATCGGCGACTGCCCGTCGTAGGCCGCCGTCACCGGGTTGTGCAGCTCGGAGAGCTCGCCGAAGTTGTCGGTCGCCTGCGACACGTTCCAGGCGAAGGTGCTCGCCGAGGTGGTCGTGTCGCCGGAGAGCTCGAAGGCGCGCGCCGAGCGCAGATCGACGAAGACCCACTCCTCCGACGAGTAGGTGTCGCCCACGTCGCTGCGCATGAAGCCGCGCCCGCTCGCCGGCACCAGGCCGTTCTTCATCGAGGCGAGGGTGGCGAGCGCGGTGCGCCCCTTCGGGTTGATCAGCCCGAAGTTGATCGCCTCCAGCGTGGCCGAGTCGAGCCACAGCGAGCCGATCGCCAGCCCCTCGGTGCTCTGCGCCATGGTGCCGTCGGCGGCGCGCTCGTTGGTGATGATGGCGTCGCGCGTCTTCTGCCCGGCGCTGAGGTAGCTCGCCTTGTCGGTCGAGTCGCTCATCAAGCTCGCCAGGTGCGAGGCGGCGCAGAGGCCGTTGGCCGCGGTGAGCGAGGTGTACGTGAAGTGGCGCTGTTGCCCCATCCAGTGCACTTCCCAGATCGACGAGTCGGCCGCGATGAGCCCCGAGGGCTCCTGCAGATCGACGAGGACGTCGGCGATCTTCGCCTTGATGGTGGGCCAGTTGGCGCTGAGGAAGGCGGTGTCGTTGGTGGCGGTCACGTACTGGTCGAGCGACCAGAGGAAGAGGCCGAAGCCGTCGAACTCGATGTTCGGTCCGTCGTTGTTCGAGTCGCTGTCCTCGGTGCCGTTGCCGAAGTAGCGCACCACCGAGATGGCGTAGGGGAAGCCGACGTACGACTGGTACGTGCCGACGGTCGACGAGAGCTGGAACTGGAGCGCCGCCTTCGCCTCGGCGGTGTGACCGCTGGCGACCAGGCCGGCGACCGAGTACGCCATGTCGCGCACCCAGGCGATGTTCCACGCGCCCGGGGCGACCGAGGCGAGGATCTGCCCGAAGGGGGCGCCCGGCTCGCGGACCTGCCCCATGCGCAAGGTGACCTGCGCCTGCGCGTCGATGGCCGTCTCGGCGCTGGTGGCCTGGGCGCTGGCCGGCGGCGGGGTGATCCAGGACGACCAGGCCGTCTGCTCCGCGGCGAGGAGCGCGGACGGCGAGCGGCCGGCGATCCAGCTCTGCACATTACCGACGTGGTCGATGCCGTCGCCGTCGTGCGAGAGCACGGTGAACCAGCCCGCCCAGGCGGAGGAGCCGACGGACAGGTTGCCGAGCGCGTTCTCGAACCCGGTGACCGCCTCGGTGGCGGTGCCGCTGTCGCTGTTGTCGGTGAGGTCCTGGCCGTTGTTGAAGATGCCGTACGGGTTGTCCGGCGCCATCCCGTGGTGAGACGCGGCGCCGATCGACGCGTAGCCGAGGGTGACCGAGCTCTTGGAGCTGAACTCGTAGAGCGCCCCGTTGCCGCCCACGTTGCTCCCCTCGCCGTCAGTCCCCGGGCTGCCGCTGTTGTTCGGATCGCTGCCGAGGTGGTTGTTGAAGATGGCGTACGCGTCGATGGTCCCCGCGGGGCTGGCCGCGGTGCGCGTCACCTTCACCAGCATCACGCTGGCGTTCTCCGTAAAATTGCTGCCGGCGAGATCGAGCGGGGTGAAGTGGTACTCCTCGACGGTGAGCCCCGACCACTGGTGCACCACGTGGATGATGCCGGTGCCGGCGACGTACTCGATGAGCGACGGCGCGACGGTGTTCATCCACGCGTGCGTCGAGCTGCCGACGCCACCGATGCGGATGCCCGGGTAGGTGCTGTAGCCGCGGTTCTCGGTCGGCTGCGACTCGGTGGTCGCGTAGCGGTAGGGGTGCTCGAGGAACTGGGTGATCGAGTACCCGTTCGTCTCGTTCACCGCGTCGTAGGCGATGGCGCCGACGCCGTTCGACGAAGGCAGGTAATGCTCCGAGCGATAGGGCGCGACCTGCCCGGCCGAGGCGGCCACGGGCGACAGGACGACGGGCGTACCTACGAGGGCGATCGCGCAGGCTAGGCGGCGGCCCGGGAAACCTGAGAACCGCGACATGAGAGAGCTCCTCGAGGAAACGCTCGCAAACGGCTCAACTTGCCGGTCGCAAAGCGCGCATCGAGTAGCACGGCCGTGTACCCGGGCCACCCAAAAGTCACTCTGGATGACGTGACGGAAAACCACGTGGTTTCGCGCCGCAACGCGTTGTCGAAATCACCCGGAAACGGACGCGTTGACGCGACTAGACGCGTTGCGTCGTTCAACGCGAAACGCCATTCATCGGCGCGCCGGTGAACCCGCCGCGCAGCTCCTCGCCGTCCTCGACGCGGACCCGCTTGGCGGGCTCGGGCGGCGCCTCGACGGCGGCATCGGACGTCTCGCCCGCGCTCGCCGCTTCACGCGCCGCCCGTACCGCCTGCACCTTGGCGATCTCCGCGGTCATCGACCCGTCGATCATCTTCTTCCACATCAGCAGGTCGCCACGCAGCGACCAGATCGGGTGCTTGAACGTCGCCGGCCGGTTGTGCTCCACGAAGAAGTGGCTCGCCCACGCCGGCCCGTAGCCCATCACCGCCGCCGCCAGCACCAGCGAGGGGCGCCGGGTCACCGCCGCCACGCCCAGCGTCGCCATCGCCGCCG
>JAMFST010000438.1 GCA_026225435.1 Labilithrix luteola | reverse complement strand
GCGCCGCCCAGCTCGCCCGCGCTGTGGACCTCGCCCCCCGGTCGCCAGAGGACGACCATGCCGGTGCTGGTGACCGCGGCGATCTGCCCATCGAGGGAGGAGAGGTTCCCGATGACGTGGTCCGACAAGGTGGCGCGCCCGCGGAGGCTGCCGGTGCCGTCGAAGGCCATCAGCTCGGCGTCGATGCCGAGGACGAAGCCGCCGTCGTCGAGCGCCAGAGCGCGCGGCGTCCCGTGGACGGCGGGACCGAGCGCGACGCGGAAGCGCAGCTGATCGTGCCGGTAGCCGACGATGTCGCCGGAGCTGGTGACGACGACGATCGTGCCGTCGGTCAGCTGCAAGGGGTCACCGACGAACCCCTGGTTGCCGACGGGCACGTGCTGCAGGATCTCTCCGCCCGGACCGACCAGGTACAGCACGCCCCCCTTCGCGTCGGCGACGACGATGGGCTCGCCCGCTCGAACCAGCGCCGCGCCGTGGAGCGAGGTCGCCACGTGCGTCTTCCAGGCGATCTTGATCGGGTCGTGCGGGAGGCGACCGTCGGCGGGCAGGGCGCCGGCCCCCCCGAGGCTCAGGTGGGTCGGCCGCCCCTCGGCCACCGGCTCGGCGCGCGCGGACAGGCCGGCGAGACCGACGATGGCGATCGCCACCGCGGTGAGCGCGCCGACGACGCGTCGCTCAGTTGCGGACATCCGGAGCGGAGCTCGCGCTCGTCCTGTGCGCGCCCGCGTGCGCGCCGGGCACGAGGAAGTCGGCCTCCACCTCGGGGACGACGGAGCCGCTGGCGGTGCGGAACGAGCGGGTCACCTTGCCGTAGACGCGCACCACGGTCCCCTGCGCCGGATCGTTGATGTCGCCGTGGAGCACGCGGGTGAGGCAGGGCGACTTGGCGCAGTTGCGGTGATCGTCGACCAGGAGGATGGTGCCGCGACCGACCTGCCGCGCCTCCACGATGGCCCCCTCGATGGCCACGCTCTGCCCGGCGTACTTGTCGATCTCGCCGGCGATGGCGTCGTAGCCGAGCGGGTTGGTCGCGTCGCGCGCGGTCGCCTCGGCCTGCAGATCGGTCACCCGCTGCACATTGATGTGCATCGTGCGGGTCGCCACCGTCGCCCCTTGCTCGATGGACAGGACGAGCGGAGTCATCCCCACCACCACCGGCACCGTCTGGGCGAAGCGTCCGTCGGTACCGACCGCCAGCTGCGTGTCGCCGAGGTAGACCTCGGCGGTCTTGGCCACGACCCCGGCGACCGTCACCTGCGAGGCCGACGTCACCGGTGTGCGGCCGGGCGCCTCGAGGTGCAGCTGCGCGACGCCGACCCGCAGCGCGAGCGAGCCGGTCTCGCTGGCTCCGCCCGGGAGCTTGATCGCGTAAGGGAGCTTGCGCTGGATGAGCGTCATCTCGTCGCTCGTCCCCTCGACGTCGGCGGCGATGTTCACCGGCGCTGCGCCGTGTCCGGCGCCGTCGAGGGGGATCTTCGCTCCGTCGACGGTGACGTCGGAGCCGACGACCGCCTCGACGCGCAGCGCGAGCAGCGGCGGCCGCGACGACAGCCGCGAGAGGTCCGGCGTGATGCGGTAGGTGACCGGCACGTCGAGCGTCACCGTCTCCTCGCGCGTGACGCCAGGCCGGGTGAGCGCGAGGGTGAAGGTGTTGGTGCCGATGTGCAGTGCGTTCTGCAGCGCCAGATCGGCCTCCCCCTTGGTCAGCGCGACGCGGGCGCTGGTGGGTATCGCCGACGCGGCGCTCGGCGTGGCCGGGGCGCCGCTGGCGTGCACCGCGGAGGAGACGAGCGCCACCATCGACCCGGCCTCGCACGAAGGGCAGCTCACGTGGAGCAGCTCGGCTCCGTCGGCGCCGGTGCGTGGCTCACCGGTCAGCGCGGGGGTCCCGTGCGAGAGCGTGAGGAGGAGCACGCCGGCGATGACGGTGAGCAGGGCGATGCCGCCGGCGACGAGCGCCACGGGGATCCCGCGCTTGCCGCGCAGCATCGGCGGCGCCGGCATCGGCTCCTCCACCAGCGGCGGCGGGCGCGGGACGATGCGCACGGCGGCGGCGGCGTTGGCCAGCGGATCGGCCTTCTGGCGCCGCTTGCGCCCCAGCCTCGAGGACGACGAGGCGGGCGGCGGCGGCGCGGCGAGAGGCGCGATCGGATACGGCGCGTGGGCCGGCATGGCCACCGGTGCCGGCAGCGCCGGGCCGCCGATCTGTGTCTGCCCCATGCGGTCCTGTCGCGGCGGCGGCGCGCCCTGGCCTGCCGTACCGGTGGGCGCGATCCCCGGCATGGCCACGCCGAGCATCGTCGAGTTGGGGACGTTGCGCCGCAGCGACTCGGGCGACGCCGCCGACGCCAAAGATGCGCCCAGCCCGGGATGGCCGGCGCCGCGCTCGTCGCGGATGGTGTCGCTCATGGCCGGCGGGCTCGCGGGGCGACGCGAGGCCGGGATCCCGTCCGCAGGCATGGCGAAACCGAGCATCGTCTTGTGCGGATCGATCGGCGCCGGCGCCGCCGCGGCCGGCGGAGCGAACACCGGAGCGGCGAACTGGATCATCGTCTGCTTGAGCGGGCCCCCCTGGTCGTCTGGCGGGGGCCGGTCGCTCGGCCGGGTGGCGCTCGCAAGTTGAGACGGCGCGTGCGAGATGGGCGAGCCGCCGGGCCCAGCCATACCTCCGTCCGGAAGCGAAGCGCCGCAACTTCCGCAGAACTTCGCGCCTGGAGGGAGCACCAGACCACAGTGCGGGCAGCGGGAGTCGACGGCCATCTCCGGCATCATACCTCGTGACGGGAGGTGAGTGGCGTCATGCACAATCAGCACTGAAGCGCGGTTCGGATGTCCCAAAACCTTGACCGACTTCAACGCGCCCGGTCACATGTCTTCTTGAATGCGACGTACGCAAATTCCGACGCTTGCTATCCTTTTTCCTCTTCTCTTCGCCGCGGCGAACTGCTCTTCGACGTTCACTCCGAAGACCTGCAACTCCGACTCCGATTGCGGCGACGGCCTCGCCTGCGCCGCGCAAAGCGACGGGACGAACGCTTGCGTTTCGGCCAGCAACAGCGCCGCGGCGCTGACCATCGGCATGAGCGCTCCCTTGACCGGCCCGAACGAGGAGCTTGGTCTCGAGATGCGCCGCGGGGTGCAGCTGGCCTTCGATCAGCAGAATGCTGCCGGTGGCGTTCACGGGCGCCAGCTGCTGCTCGACGTCAAGGACGACCAGTACACGCCGTCGATCGCGCTGACGAACACCGACGCTCTGCTCAATGTACAGACGGAGACGGGAACCGCGCCGGTGTGTCCGTCGACCAACGGGGTCATCGGCACCAATCCGCCCATCAGCAGCTCCGCGCTGACGGCCGGGAGCGGCGCAGTCCTCGCGCTCCTCGGCAACGTCGGAACGCCGACGATGGAGGTCTCGGCCCCGGTGGCCATCGAGACCGGCACGCTCTTCTTCGGCGCCTTCACCGGAGCGACCACGCTCCTGCGTGACACCGAGGCCGGCCCCTGCGCGAAGTACATCTTCAACGTCCGCGCCAGCTACCTCGACGAGACGCGCGCGACGACCGAGTACTTCCTCTACGAGGGCGTCCCCGACTACACGCACTTCATCAGCTTCGATCAGAACGACGCCTACGGTCAGGCCGGGTACACCGGGCTCACCACCGCGTACGTCGCCGAGAAGGGGGCCTTCCCCGCGTCCGCCAACGCGACCACGCCGATCGCTCGCTTCCGCTACACGCGTAACGACGTCACCAGCGTGCCGGCGCAGGTCACCGCCGTAGAAACGTACATCAACGGCATCCTGGCGGCGGACAACGCCAACCACACCTTCGGCGTGGAGATGACCGATACCTACGGCGAAGGCGTGCAGTTCATCACGCTCTTGCGCCAGTGGCAGTACGGCACCGATCCGCAGGCGATCGCGAACAAGGCGGCCAGCCGGCTCACCTTCTTTTTCAGCAACATCTCGTTCTCCGGCGCCAACGAGCTGGCCACGCAGCTGGTCGCCGCGGGGACGTACAACACGCCGACCGGGACGGCGCCGTACACCACCAACGTCTCGGTCTCCCAGGTGGTGCCCAACTACCAGAGCGACACCTCCGACCTGGTGACCGACTACCTGAAGCAGCTCGGAACGACGGCGTCCCCCAGCTTCACCTCGCTGGAGGGCTACGCCGCCGCGCAGGTGTTCGTCGCGGGCCTGGTGGCCAACACCGGGCCGTACACCGCGGACAACCTGGTCACCGCCTTCGAGAACCTCCCCAGCATCCCCGACGCGCTCGGTGGTGGCTCGTTCTCGTCGACGAGTCACAATTACTCGAAGTCGATCTACGGAACCGCCATCACCCCGGCCGGGAATTTCACGAACCTCTACGACTGGGTGGAGGGCTCGACCATCATGTTCTTTGAATGAGCGCGGGCCCCATCAAGACCATGGCCGACTTCAATTCGAGCGATGACAAGTCGAGCGCCAGCGGCATAGGCGGTGCTGGTGCCAGCAGCGGCACCGGTCATGTCGTCGG
>JAMFST010000437.1 GCA_026225435.1 Labilithrix luteola | reverse complement strand
GGACAAGCGTACAATTATGTGGTGTCGGCCAACTTCGCCGACGGCGAAGGGGCCGACTCCGGCTCGGTCAGCGCCGCGGCGACGACCGGCACGGTGATGCACCTCACCTTCGACGAGACCGGCACCACGGTGGCCGACTCGAGCACGCTGGCGAACCCCGCCGGCACCATCATCGGCACGGCCACGCGGGCGGCGACGGGGACCGGCTCGTCCGGCCAGGCGCTGGTGCTCGACGGCGCGAGCTACGTCTCCTTCCCGCGCTCGATGCATCGCTGGCTCGGCGCCACGGCGACGGTGAGCTTCTGGCTGCAGACCAAGCAGGTCGGCACCAGCAACGCCTGGGAGACGATCGACGTCATCGGCACCCCCTACGACGAGCGCGAGTCGCACCAGATGACCCAGTACGGCATCCTCGATGCCACCGGGCACGTGGGGGCGATCTTCGGCGACGGGAACAGCTTCAACGGCCTTTACGGCACCGCCACGGTGAACGACGGCGCCTGGCACCACGTGGCCATCAGCCGCGACTCCACCAGCGGCAATGTACGGATCTACGTCGACGGCAAGCTGGTGGGCACGCCCACCGGTGGCACGGGCATCTACGGCACCCGGGTGTACAGCGTGGGAAAGTCGGACCACACGTCGAACAGCAACCTGAAGGGGCAGCTCGACGATCTGCGGATCGACGACTACGTGCTCACCGACCAGGAGGTCGCGGCGCGCTGCGCAGCGGGGCATTGAGCCCCACGCTCGAGGTGACCGAGACAGGCGTCACTTGACCAGGCGGGGTGATTCGGCTGAAGACTTCGACGCCTCATCTCGTCTCTCTGTCTCACTCGCGCTCAAAAGGAATTCCTTCCCATGACGTCTCGTCTCTCCGCGGCCTTCGCCGCCTCCGCCCTCGCGACCGCCTCGATCTTCGCCACCGGCTGCTCCGCCTCCGTCCAGACGGCGCCGCCGCCCCCGCCGCCGTCCGTCGAGGTGCAGGTTCGGCCTGCTCCGCCGGTCGTCGGCGCGCATCCGGCCTACATCCACGCGCTGCAGGAGCTGCGCTTCGCTCGTCTGAACCTGCTTCGTCGTGGTGGTGATCCCGATCAGCGCTGGGACGAGCGCGTCGCCGTGACGGCGATCGATCGCGCCATCGCCGACGTGCGCGAGGCGGCGGTCGAGGACGGCAAGGACCTCGGCGAGCACCCGGCCTTCGACGACCATGAGCCGCGCGCCGGCCGCCTGCACAAGGCGCTCGCCTCGCTGGAGACGGCTCGTCGCGAGATCGCCCAGGAAGAGGACAACCGCGACGCGCGCAGCCTGCGCAACCGCGCCATCAAGGACATCGACGAGGCGACGCAGCTCACGCGCGACGGCATCGCCCACTTCTGAGAGAGGCCGACGATAAGTCGCCGGAAAGGCCGCAAATCGTCGGTTGGGTCGCTCCAGCGTACATAAGTACGCTTCCGCTCCCCGCCCTAGCTTTGCAGCCTTTCCGACGACTTCTCGCCGACCTCTCGGTTGGCGATTTTCGTCAGGTCAGCTCCATGACTTTTTGCTCCAGGCCGCGGCCTCGCGTGAGGCCGCGGATGGGGACCTGGTTCTGGAGCAGGATGGGCAGCACCTGCGCGACGACCGCTTCGAGCTCGGTCTCGCGGCCGAACTCGACGCCGAGGGAGCTCTTCGACTCGTCGAGCCAGACGCGCTTCACGTGGGGAATCGCGCGGAGGGGCTCGATCGGAAGCGGAGGAGCGCCGGAGCGGATCAAGAGCTCGACGTGCAGCTCGCCGGTCGCCGAGGTGAGCTCGGCGATCGAGCCGTAGCCGACCAATTTTCCGCGGTCGAGGATTGCGGCGGCGTCGCACACCTCCTCGAGCTCCTGCAGGTTGTGGCTGGAGATGACCAGGGTGCAGCTCCCGCGGCGCGCCTTGACGATGTTGCGGACCTCGTAGGCCACGCGCGGATCGAGGCCGGCGGTCGGCTCGTCGAGGAGCACCAGCTCGGGGTTGCCGAGCAGCGCCTGCGCCAGCGCCACGCGCTTGGACATGCCGTGCGAGAGCGCGCCGGTGCGCAGGTCCCACCAGTCCGCGCCTTTGACCTCGTCGAGCCGGGCGCGCGCCTCGGTCTCCGCCTGGCTGGCGCTCATCCCCTGCAGACGGCAGCAGTGGCGGAGGAACTGGCCGACGCGATCGTCCGGAAGGAGCGCGTCCTGCGGCAAGACGCCGACGCGGCCGCGCAGCTTGGCGAGATCGCCCGGAGCGGCGTCGAGGACGCGCGCCTCGCCGCGGGTGGGCGCGAGGTAACCGGCGAGGATCGAGAACGTGGTGGTCTTGCCGGCGCCGTTGGGGCCGATGAGACCGAAGACCTGGCCGCGGGGGATCTCGAAGGTGACGCCGCCGACGGCGACCTTGGGACCGAACTCCTTCACCACGTCCGAGAGGCGGACGGCGAGCTGGCCGCTCATACGTCGCTCCGTTCGAAGAGGACGGAGGCGAGACCGAGCGCGCTCATGGCGAACGCCGCGGCGATGCCGATCCCGACCAGCATGGTGGCGACCTCGCCGCTGCCGACGAGATCCACGCAGGCGCTCGGATCGACGAACACGAGCCGCTCCATCCCCGGGTGCGAGTGCCCGAGGAAGAGGAAGATCTTCGAGACGATCCACAGACCGAGCGCGCCGAGCAGCGACATCACCAGCGCGAAGAACGGCTTGCGCACCAGCGAGCTGGCGAGGACCACCAGCGCCGACCAGGCCGCGGCGATCGGCAGCCACCAGAGCCACACGCGCGGGCCCCAGGAGAGCGCCTCGGCGGCGGTGATCTCTCCGGTCGAGATGCCCATGATCCAGACCGCGACGTGTAGCGGCAGCATGGTGGCGGCGGCGACGATCCAGAGGCCGAGCCACTTGCCGACCAGGTAGGAGCTCTTGCGAACGCGAACCGTCCAGAAGCGATTGCTCCGGTGCTGCAGCTCGCCCGAGACCGAGTCGAACCCGGCGAGCGCCACCAGCGCCGGCGTGAACGAGACGGTGAGGTACCCGAGCAGCAGCAGGATGAGCGGGACCTTGGTGAGGTAGTCCGCGCTGTCGGGCGAATCGAGGAACCCCTTGATGGCCCGCAGCCGCATGATCTGCACCGAGGCGGCGTCGACGTGCGACAGCTCGTCCAGCTCGAAGCTGCGGACCACGCGGAGCAGGAGGTACATCACGCTCCCGCCCCCCAGGACCGTGAGGGCGAGGAGGACGATCCCCTTGAGGCTACGGAGGCTCTTGCGCAGCTCGCGCAGCGCGACGAGCTGCACTTCCAGCGCGGGACTGACGGCGTTCACGCGCCTGAAGTAGCCTTCCCGGGGGCGGACGCGCAAAAATACTGACAGCGGGCGTCCAGCCGAACTAAGACGGGCAGCGGTCCTGCCGACCTGGAAAGGCGAACCCGCCAGGCCCGAAAGGGAGCAACGGTAACTGGGAACGGTGTGGCAGGGCCACTTGCACCTCCCGCGGTGTCCGTCGACTCACTCGAGCGCGACGGCGTAGCGGAGTGGCCCGCGGGGCCAGAGGACGGCCGGAGTCGAGGCGTCCGGTGAACCTGGCGCGCGGGCGGCGAAGCCGGTGCTCGGGCCTCCGTCGAGGTTGAGCGCCTGGGTGCAGGGGTGCTGGGTCGTGAGGTAGTGCGACAGCGCGTAGAGCGAGGGGCCGGGGGCCCGTGGGCCCTGGGTGGCGATGATGACGTCGAGGGTGGCGCCGTCGTCGCGGATGCAGAGGGCGGTGCGGTCGGTGTGGTGGCCGTCGTCGCGGGAGACGTTGGGGTGCGCGTCGACCACCAGGCGCGGGCGGCACTGGACGGCGAAGGTGGCCGGCGTCTTCGGGTCGAAGGTCTCGGTAGCCTCGAGGTGCGCGCGCCCGTCCTGGACGTAGAGCACGCCGCCCGACAGCGTGGGCGAGTAGGCCGAGAGCTGCTTGCCGGCGGTGACGGCCAGGCCGATGGAGCGACCATCGGGATCGAAGAAGGCGGCGTTGATCGCCAGGCGCGTGCTCGGCGAGAGCGCGTCGGTGAGCGGCGCGTGCATGCCCAGATCGACGAGCGAGAGCCTGGTCGTCGCCAGCGGGAACGACCAGCTGCGCACGCGGAAGGTCTCGCCTTCGATCGTGACGATCGCGCTGTCGTCTGCCGGTGCTGCATCGGCCGTCGCCGTGACGGCCGTGTCCCGCGCGTGCGGACGACAGGCGCAGAGCGCGGTGGCTGCAGCGCCCGCGCCGGCCAGAAGAGCTGCGCACATCGCGCGACGAGGAGGCGGCATCGCCCCCTTGGCTACCGGCGTTTCTTGCTCGTGGCCAGACCGTCCATCAGCATTCGCCACACCTCGTCGAAGGTGGCGTCGATGCGCGGGTCGACCCACTCGGCGAAGTGTGCGGGGTGGTGGAAGCGCG
>JAMFST010000436.1 GCA_026225435.1 Labilithrix luteola | reverse complement strand
CGTCCAGGTACTCCATCGCGATGTAGTGGTGGCCCCCGTCGTGGCCGACCTCCAGGGTCTGGGCGACGTTCGGGTGGTTGATCTGGGCCGAGAGCCGCGCCTCGTGCTCGAACATCGCGAGCATCTCGGGATCGGTCGACAGATCGTGCCGCAGCACCTTGAGGACCTGCAGCTTGTTGAACCCGCCTGGGCCGCGGCTGAGCGCGAGGTAGACGTTGCCGGTTCCGCCGCGTCCGAGCTCGATGAGCGGGCTGTACTTGCCGATGGTGCGAATGGACGGCGTCGCGTCGTCGATGCGCGCGATCGCCGGGCTCACCGGCTGCGAGCGGGACGCGTCCGAGGCGAAGCCCGAGTCAGGACCTTCGCTGCCGCTCTCGCCGCTGCTGGCCTGCGTCGGGAGGTGGCCGCCGTCGGCCGTCAAAACTTGCCCGCAAAGCTGACGCCGCCTGGTGTGAACATGACTGCTGGCGCCCCCTCGTCCTTGCTTGCCTTCAGCGTAAGATAGAGCGAAAAGGCGCCCATCGCCACGGCGCCGAGCGTCAGCGCGTCCGCGGTGATCGAGTAGGCGTGGATGTGGGTGACGTCGCTCGACAGGGACGAAGGGTCGGCGTTCGGCTGCTTCTTCTCCGAGTCGAGCGAGGACGACGCCTTCAACGCCACGATCCCGAAGGCTCCGGCTCCCGCCGCCAGCACCGCGGTGCCACCCCAGGCGAGCCAGACCGTCTTCGGCAAGCCGCCGCCGGCGCGTTTCTCGCCGTCGGAGGACACCTCGGTGAGGTCCAGCGTGACGTGCGCGAAGTCGCCGCTCGCGACGTCGATGATCTTGACGGCGGGGACGCGGGATTGCAGCGACGCGCCGATGCGCCGGCGTCCGGGGTTCACCTCGAGCGGCTTGTCGAGCGGGGCCTTGCCGACCGCTGCGTCGTCGAGCAAGATCGTCGCGCCGGCGGGGGCCACCACCTCGACGCGCCCGATCTTCGCCTTGAGCATGTTGATCTCGCGCGACACCTCCCCGCGACGATCCTCGCTCAAGGATGATCCTCCCTGGGCCAGGTACTCGGTGAACCTGCCGATGGCGCCGACGAAGTCCGCCGTCTGTGCCGAGACGTTCCCCAGGTTGTAGAGGATGCGGTAGCTCGGCGCGAGCTCGTAGGCTCGCTCGAACTCGATGCGCGCGGTCTCGAAGGTGTTCTCGTCGTAGGCGCGCAGACCACGCTCGTAGTGGATGCGCGCCTGCTCGACGCGGTCCGAGCCGGGAGGCGTGGTGGGAGCGCCCTTGGCCGGGGGGGGCGCCGCCTGGGCATGCGCCTGGCCGGCTCCCGCCAGGAGAGCGAGGAGCAAGGCCGCCGCGAGCGGAGTTGCCGCTGTCCTGGTGCCGGTGGTCGTCGTCGTCATCGTCGAACGGTCTCGCATGGCAGGGCTCCTCACGGCGTGAGGCTCGAGCTGAAGCCGCACGCGGTCTTGTCGAGCTGACCTTCTCCGATACCGCCGTTGCATCCCGAGCAGTTGGTGAAGGTCGACGGCGCGTCGACGAAGAAGCCGGTCTGGAGCTCGCGCGTGGGGAGCGCCGCGGCGTTGGGATTCACGCAGTAGACCTGCTCGGGAGACCACGCGTTGCCGACCGAGTCGAAGTCGCACGGGCCCGAGATTCCGCTGTAGTCGATGTTCTGCCCGGCGCGCAGCAAGTGGAGCGCGTCCTGGAAGAGCGACGGGTGCGAGACGATGTCCATCGAGGTGCTGGGTGCGATCGGCTGGGTGCGCGTCTTCAGCGCCTGCGCGAGCGCCTCCGCGCCGAGGGCCTGGCTGGCAGGCTGCGCCGTCGTCAGGGACATGCTGGCGAGCAGCAGCGTGTAGGCCGCGTCGGAGTACGCACCGGTGACGGCCGACGGCGGGAGGTTCTTCGCCGCGAAGAGGGTGTCGTAATCGATGAAGTACTTCGGGAGCACCGGGCTCGCAGCGGGGAGCGACGGCGTCGTCCCGAGGACGCGCTGGCGCAGCGACTCGTTGGTCGGGCTCCCGACGAGAGGCGCCGCCGCGGCCTGGGTGACCGTCGCGATCCCCGGGTTCGACAGGATGTAATACGGACGGTACGCGGCGTTCGTCCACGCCGCCTCGATCTGCGGGATGAGCAGCTCCTGGTCGGCGAGCCCGAGCACGATGATGATGTGGGGCGCGTACTGGACCATCTCCGCCACGCCGTTCGCGCGGCCGGCGGTGTCGGTCGGGGAGGAGCCCGTGCCGACCTCGCTGTAGTTGCCGGCCGCCAGGTTCGCCTGGACCGACTGGCCGCCGTTCCACTGCAGGCGCTGGAACACCTCGCTCGACGTGAGGAGGCTGATGGGATCGTTGGGGTTCATGACGGCGATTTTCACCCCGGCGCTCGGCGCGAGCGCCTGCTGCTGGCGCACCCACGGCTCGAGGTACGTCGTGATGAGCGCCTGGTAGGTGTCGATCCAGTTGTCGTCGATCGCGTAGCGAAGGAGGAGGTGCCGGTCCGGGATCTTATCGAGGAGGCCGGTGGCGGCGACAGGCAGGAGCTCGACGACGCCCTTCGGGAGGACCTCCGGCGACTGGGCGACCGTGAGGCCGTCATTGCTGGTGAACGGGCCGATGATCGCGGGAACCTGCAGGTCCTCCACGAGATGGCGCGCCGTCACCAGCGGATCCTTGCCGTTGTCGGTCTGGTCCGAGCACGCGACGAAGACGACGGGCCGGATGGGCCCGCTCGGCGACGTGGGCAGCCCTTGCAGCTCGTTCTTCAGCTCGTCGACGACGAGCTCCACCGAGAGCTCCGCCTGCAGCCCCTGCCCCTGCACGAGCGGGCTCGAGCCGGTCGTGATGCTCATCTCGCCGAAGACGACCACGTTGTCGTCGTTGAGCGGGGTGACGTCACCCTCGGCGTAGCCGCTGATGAAACGGTAGCAGGCACCGTCGGCGGTGAAGAGCTGCTGGCAGGTGTTGTCGCTCTTGCGGCAGATCGACGGCTGGGTCGGTGAGCGATCGTTGCACTCCTTGTTCGTCGAGCAATAGGCCGCGTTCGCGACGCAGACGTTCTGTGCGCTGCACACGGTCCCGGTGAAGCCTGCGGCGGTGCAGTCGCCATCCGTGGAGCACTGCGACGCGCTCGGTCGAAGGACGAGCGAACACGCCGTGCTCGAGGCAACCAGGATCATCCCCATCGCGGCAGCAGCGATGGCGATACGGGGGCCCCGAGCGCGCCGCTCGAGGGAACGACCAAACTCGACCATGCGCGGCAGAATACTCAAATCCTGCGGCGCGCAGAAAACTTCATCCACCCGGACCGCCGTTCTCGCCGCGATCAGCTGTGGATGATGCGGTAGCGCTCCCCGAAGGGGACCGCCGGCTTGGCGCGCTCGAGGGTCAGCGGATGGAGCCGCTTTCCCTCGCCATGACGAGGATCTGGCTGCTGTCGACATCGGCGAGCGGTCAGTCGCTGGCGGTCGCCGTCTTGGCGATGCTGAAGATGCCATCGGCGCGGCGGAAAGGCGGCGGGCGCCTGGAGGACGAACCATGCCACCCTGTGCCAGGCCGGGTGCGAGATCAGAGTCAGCTGCTCTGGCTGGCGCCTTCGAGATCGCGAAACAGGTTGTCGAGCCCGGGACGCCCACGCAGCGGAGTGCACACGCGGCCGGTCACCGCCACCAGCCGGTCGTCGAGCTCGGCGATCTTGCGCCCCTGCTCGGCGATCTGCTCCTCGTGGTGCGACCGCTGGCGCGCCGCTTCGTCCTCGCGCAGGGCCAGCGCGTTGCGCAGCTCGCGCAGCTGGAACTCGAGGTCCACGCGGGCGCGCTCGTGCGCTTCCACCTGCTTGTGGGCGGCGTCCTCCTCCTCGCGCGCTTGCTTCCAGGTGTCGAGCACGTCGGCCGCGGCGCGGTAGGCGAGCGCGAGATCGGCGTGCGGCTCCTGGAAGCCGGCGCGCCCTTCCCAGAAGGTGATCTCCTTGTGCGCCTCGGCGAAGCGCTGCGCCAGCTCCTGGCAGCGGGCGTGGGTGATCTCGATGAGCGTCTTGGAGACACGCACCTCGTCACGCGCGCGCGAGACGTCGGCGCCGAGCGCGTCCACCGCGAAGCCGAGCCGCTGCCGGGTCTCGCGGCTCTTGCTGTCCACCTCCTCGAGCGCGTGCTGCATGGCGACGCTGGCCAGCCGCATGCGCCCCGCCTCCTCGGCAGTCTGCTCCACCTCGCGCGTCCACTGGGCGATGTCGGCCGGAGGCTGCCCGGAGAAGGCCGCGTACACCAGCGCCGCCAGCGCCCGCGCGCGCCCCGGCCAGGGATCGCCTTCGCGCAGCGACAACCCCACCTGCTGCCCGGTGCGCAGGCTCTGCGCCTCGCGCTCCGCTCCCAGCGGCACCGGCAGCTCGCGCGCGTTCGCCAGATCGAGCAGCGCCTGATGCACCCGGTGCGCGTCGACCGGTCGCTTGGCCGGATCCTTCTCCAGCAGCTCGTGGATCAGCACCGCGAGCCCGCGGGGGATGCGCGAGTTGTAGTGGGTGGGATCCGGCGGGGCCATCTGCAGGTGCTTGGCGAAGAGCGACGCCGGGTCCTTGGCGGTGAAGGGCACCTTGCCGGTGACCATCTCGAAGAAGACGATCCCGAGCGCGTACAGGTCGGTGAACGGCCCGGTCTCGCCGCCGTTGATCTGCTCCGGCGCCATGTACTCGGGCGTGCCGAACACGTCCCCCTTGCTGGTCAGCCGCGCGTCGACCTTGGACCGCGAGATCCCGAAGTCGAGCAGCTTCACCATGTCGGTGCCGTCGTCTTTTCGCAGGATGAAGATGTTGTCGGGCTTCAGATCCCGGTGCACCACCTCGAGATCGTGGGCGCGCGCGACGCCGCGGGCGATCTGGATCATGATGGGCATCGCGCGCGTGAGATCCATCGCGCCGGGGGCCACGATCTCGCCGAGCGAGCGCCCCTCGAGCAGCTCCATCGCCATGTACCAGGAGCCGTCGGACGTCTCGCCGTCCTCGAGCACCTCGATGATGTTCGGGTGGCTGAGACGGCGGGCGTTGCGCGCCTCGCGCTTGAAGCGCTCCATCACGTTGGCGGAGCTGGCGAACACCGGCCGCAGCACCTTGATGGCCACGGTGCGATCGAGCGTGCCGCGCGCCCGGTAGACCACCGCCATGCCCCCTTCGCCGATCACCTCTTCGAGCACGTAGCGACCGCCGATGAGGGTGCCGAGGCGGTCGTCGACCACCGGCACCAGCTCGGCCTCATCGAGAAAGCAGACGACCCCCTCGTTGGGGTACCGCATGCGGCAACGGGGGCAGGTCTTCACGAGGCGGGCTCTCGGGCGATGGAACTTGGCAGAGTGTGACGGAGAAGGATCGAGCCAGCGGACCGGTTCCGCAAGCCGTTCCCGCGCGTTTCTTCATCTTCCGCACACTTGTCACCCGCGCCGATATGCTCACATTGCCCACCGTGGCCAGGCCGTCCAATCGCGACAAGCTCCTCACGCATGGGCTCCAGGTGGTGCACGAGCACGGCCTCGGGGCGGCCAGCGTCCGGGACATCGGCGGGCGTGCCGCAAGGCTCGTTCAGCAATCATTTCGCCTCGAAGGAGGCCTTCGGGCTCGAGATCATCGAGCTGTACGGCGTCGGTCCTCTACTGCCTGAAGGCGGCGGTGAAGGCGGGGGAGTTGTCGAAGGGGCACGACCTCGAGCAGCTGGCCGGGTTCCCTCCGACGGTGCGGAGAGCGGCGAACGGGGTCCGCCAGGTAGATGGACCATTCGCCTCCGCCCCCTTGGCGGCGGTAGCCTACGCAACATGGATCCGTTGCGGCAGGACGACATCGAGCGGGCGCGGAGCACGTCGGAGGAGGAACGCGGTCGGCAGGCCTTGGCCATGGCGGACCTCGGCATTGCCATGAAGCGAGCCCGGCTCCGCGCCGAGGATCTCTCCGCGTCCGAAGACGAGATCAACGAGCGCCTGTCGGCCTGGCTCGCCGAGCCCCGGTGAGCGTCGACGCGACACTCGCGCTCATCGGTAGGAGCGACCTCGGAATCCGAGGCCTGCCAGCCGGCGTCACCTCATTGGTGGCAGAGCGTGCTCTTGGAGCATGCCGACGACGTCTGGAACCGGTCGATCAAGTTGCCGCAGCTG